>DYRK01000015.1:14624-25731 GCA_020718785.1 Desulfatirhabdium butyrativorans
GAACCCCGAACCCTCCCGTTTCATCTTCTCAGTCCCAGCGTTTCAATGATGGTTCTGTAACGTTTCACATCCTTGTTTTTCACATAGTTCAAAAGCCGTCGCCGACGGCCGACCAGCATCAGCAGCCCTCTTCTGGAATGATGGTCTTTCTGATGGACCTTGAGATGTTCCGTAAGATAGGTAATGCGATGCGTCAGCAGCCCGACCTGAACCTCGGGCGAACCCGTATCGTCATCATGGAGTTTATGCCGGGCAATGATGCCCTTTTTGTCATCTGCTGTCAGAACCAATTTCTTTTGACCTCCTTCATTAAGATAAAAAAATCATTATTGCTTTAGGACTTACGCATTTGAATTTATTTTTCTGATTAATTGGCGTTTATTTGCGTCCATCAGCGGTTAAAAATAATGCAACTGCGTAACTCCTATGCTTTTTAATCTGTTTCCTCCGACGCTGTTTCGCTTTCGGCAAATTTTTCTAATTTGTCAGGAAACATTTTTACAAACAGACGTGCCTTGACATAAAGTTGATAAATCTCTTCCGCGGTTTTTTCAAGCGGAAATATCGCAAAATTCTGGTGAACCAGATTGTTACGCATTTCGCCCAGTTCCATGAACGCACTGATCGCGTCTTTTAATTCCGGTGAGGCTTTGATTTCCTTTGCCATATATTCCCTGAAATCACTGCCGAACAGCCCGAAAAAAGAATTTGCGTTTCGGCTGCTCCATGAAAAATAAGTATGATATTGGCGTTCCACGGCTTTGTTTTTTATGAATTCGAGAATCAGGCTTGCGGATTTCGTATAGTTTTGAACAAACACTATGATGTCATTTTTTATAAGCGACTCAAAATAACTTGCCGCAGACAGCAGCAACACCTTTCTGAAATGGTTGTCAACATTTGAAATGGATGTTATCTCATTTTGTTCCGTAAGATAAGCAAGCAATTTCTTATTTTCTTCATAGAGTGTGTCAATAATATCTGCCGCCATGTTTTTGTTCCGCTAACCGACCCTGATAAGCTTTTGAGCAAGCGACAGTCTCGTACTTACATTCTTGCTGCCGGTCGTGTTTTTCATCGCAGCTTCCTGAAACGAGTGATTCTGTTTCAGTTCTGAAACAGAATCGGAAACAATTTTACCCTGAATTGATGGCACGTTGTTGGCAATTGCCGGTTTGCAGGATGCGATAAACACGGATTCGAAAAGTGTCACACTGAACCGGTTTCCCGAGCTGTATAAAGCCCGATCAGACAGTAATGAGCAAGCGTCAAGAAAAGAATCGAACAGAGATTCATAATATGAAATTTTTTTAGAAGAATAAGCCTTTGCTTTTTTTGAGAAAGTGCTTAAAAATTTCAACATGGACGGGCTGTATTTGTCTCCGTCTATGAGCAGCGCAAAGCCGCGAAGCAGAAATTCAACATCTTTATTATGAATGTCCGGTTCGGAAAGCCCCAAGAGTCTTCTCCACTCCTTTCTGAGATTCAGACGGTAGAGCATATCATAGAATTCGGAATGATACATGCTGGTTCTGATTTCTTGGGGTTTGAGATTGATACCGCCGGTATTCAATCTGTTAAAAATTTCATAAACAGCCGAATCATCGTCTTTCGGAGACATCTGTCTGACAATGACATTCCGGATCGGACGCAGATCGAATGCTGCTTTATAATCCCCCAGTCCTGAATAAGTCAACCCTTTGAATCTGTTGGGCGGATCAGAGGGAAATGAAAGTTTGAATTTCTTAAAGTAACTGTCATCATATAGAATTTCATCGGGAATGTTTCCGTATTCGTCAAAAATCCGGCGCAATTCCGCCCGTTTTTCTTTACGGGGAAACCGCTCTTTCATGAAATAATAAACAGACATCAGACGTTGCTGACCGTCAATCACCAGAAAAGAATTCCGACCTTCTTCATATAAAAAAATCTGCGGAACCGGAAGCCCGATAATCAGGGATTCTATCAATCTTGAGGCACGTTTGATGTCCCAGACAAAATTCCGCTGAAAGCCCGGAATTTTTACCACCCCGGATTCAATAAAGTCGAAAATAGTGGAAAGATTGAAATCATTTGGCGATGCGGTTATATCATATTGATCTATAGGATAATGCTCATCATCCTCTTCAGAAACATCATCATGCCAATTTTCGATATTTTCCGATTCTTCCATTATATCACCGTATTCAACTGCTTTGAAAAACACAACAATATTGAACGATGTCACTTCCCCTGACATGGCTTAATATGGCTATCAGAGAGTCATTTTTGTCTGTAATCTTTATGAATTTCTGCTGAGTGTCTGTTTTTAAAGGAATATCCTTTTCGGAAAGTCCTTTGCCGTATCTTATTTTTTCCCTTAACCGTTCATCTGCCACATATCCCGGCATATCCCGCAAAGCGTCGGACATAGAGATCATTCCGATTTTAGCCGGGTCCGAAGTTCCGAATTGCCGTACCCGTTCTTCAAGTTCGGGCAGAGTCAGCGAGTCTTCAATGGCAAATCCGCTGCTTTCTACTCGTTGCAGGGCTTTCAGATGTGCGCCGCATCCCAGCAGGCTGCCGATATCCGCGGCAAGAGTCCGAATGTAAGTTCCGCCGGAACAGGATACCCTGAAATGTATTTCCGGCAGGCAGATATCTGAAATTTCAAGCGACGAAATAAAAACAGGTCTTGCCGGTTTTCGGACTGCCATGCCTTTGCGCGCGAGCTTGTAAAGCGGCGTTCCCTCATGTTTTAAAGCCGAATACACGGGCGGCATCTGTTCACTCTTGCCCTCGAACTTTCTGAATACCGAGCGGAGAGTTTTTTCGTCTAATTTTGAGCGGTCAGGCTCACATTCCGACAGAACGGTTCCGGTCAGGTCCTGAGTGTCTGTTGTCACCCCGAGATGAAGCACAGCCTGATATGTCTTATCGCCGTGAAGAAAAAACCGGGCTAATTTTGTTGCCTGATTCACACAGCACAAGGTCACACCTGTGGCAAAAGGGTCCAATGTGCCGGTATGTCCGGCTTTTTTGACACCGAGCAGCCTTTTTACCCGTGCAACCACCCGCGCCGAAGTGCTGTTCTCAGGTTTGTCAATGATAAAAATTCCGTTTAATTCCATATTATGAGGTCAGGGGTGAGAGGTAAGGGGTCAGGGGAAAAAGAGCCTCTTGCCCCGAACCTCTTACCCCTTACCCCGAATTCGCCAGATTAAAAAGTTCGGCCTTCAGTTCAGCCAGTGAAATTTCAATGCTGAATCCGGCTGCAGTATGATGTCCGCCGCCGCCGAAAGCCGCGGCTACAGCAGCAACATCCACGCTTCCGTCTGAACGGAGGCTGACATGGAACTGACTGGGACAGTTATGATTTTTATTTTTCCGGTGAAGCGGTTCCCCGTTTCGGCATTCCTGTATAAGCGCGGCGACTTTGACATCTTTGATCCATCGGGCATAATTGATCAGCCCGTCTGTGTCTTCGGACTGGGTTCCGGTTTCGTCAAACATCTCGGAAGTGACAGTCATCATGGACAGCCTGCCGTTATGAGAAAGCTCGATGGAATCCAGCGCGAGGTTCAGCAGTTTGATGCGTCCCAGAGAATAGGTTCCGTACAGATGTTTGGCAACCGTATAAGGATCAACGCCTGCCGACACCATTTTCTCGCAGATTTCAAACGCGGCTCTGTTCGTGTTGGAAAAACGAAATGATCCCGTATCCGTGAAAATTCCCGTATAAATAGCCGAACCCAGGGCTTTGTCCATAGGGATGCCCAGCCGCCTTATCAGACGGTAAACAATTTCCGCGGTGGCGCAGGCATCTGTGTCAATGATATGGAAATCACCGAAGCGCGTATTGGTGGCATGGTGGTCAATATTGATAATATTTGAAACCCGAACTTCGAAACCCGAAATACGATGTTTCAGTACCCACGATACTGTTGCAAAACGAGTTTGCAACTCGTCTTTTTCTTCCGATTCCCGAATACTGCGTTCCGCTTTCCAGTTTCCGATACGCTGAAAATCGCCGCAGTCGAGAATTACCGCGGTATCGTATTCGCTGTCCTC
Source organism: Desulfatirhabdium butyrativorans (assembly GCA_020718785.1). Lineage (GTDB taxonomy): Bacteria > Desulfobacterota > Desulfobacteria > Desulfobacterales > DYRK01 > DYRK01. The sequence goes on from DYRK01000015.1 coordinate 18,675, forward strand.
CAGTTTTGATACAATGCACTCCGCACCGGATAAAAAGCGATAGACTGCAGGGATTCTGCTCTCATTGTAAAGGGTCGTCTTTTTGTTCAAAGCCCGGCAGCAGAGGCTCATGGCAATCATCGAGCCGACCGCGTCGCCATCCGGGGCAATGTGAGAGGCTATCAGGATATGCTCGCTGTTCAGCAACTGTTGTATAATGTCGTCCATGACTTTGAAGTGAGAATTGAGAAGTGAGAAGTGAGAAATATTCAATTCTCAATTCTCACTTCTCACTTTCTCTGAGCAAGGTGTCAATACGTGACCCGTAATCAAAGGATTCGTCATAAAAGAAGCGGATTTGAGGCATATATCGCAATGCAAGTTCTTGGGAAAGCGTCCGTTTGATATATCCGAGCGCGCTTTGGAATCCTTCGGATGCTTCCTGCCGGCTGGCACCCGTTCCGGCTGATGTGGAAAAGTAAACACGCGCATTCTTCAGATCCGAAGAGACATCCACCCCTGTGATTACGGTCATTTCAAGACGGGGATCTTTGACGCTTTTCCGCAGAATATCAGACAAAATCCTTCGGATCTCCCCGCCGACTCTTTCCGCCCGTGTAAACGATCTCATGTCCCTCCTTTCGGGGTGCGGGGTACGAGGTTCGGGGTTCGAGGCAAGAGATAAACCTCTCACCTCTGACCCCTCACCCCTCACCTCTCACCTCTCCTTTCGGGGTGCGGGGTACGAGGTTCGGGGTTCGAGGCAAGAGATAAACCTCTCACCTCGTACCTCTGACCCCTCACCTCTTCAATAACTAAGGATTTCCATTTGAGTATCAATGACCTGCGCTATACCCAGCCCGTCTGCAAAGTTGAAAATTTTGTCCATTTTGGAGTTTATCTCTGTCCGGTCATTGCCGGCTAATGCAATACCGATTTCCGCACGCTGATGAATGTCATTGGCTCCCACTTCCGCCACCGACGCGTTGAAATTGTTGCGGATATTTCTGACGACAGATTTTACAATGCTCCTTTTCTCTTTCAGAGAATGGCATTCATGAATCCTGAAGGTTATGATTCCAAGCCCGACAACCATAGTTCACCGTGGGGAACTGAAAAGTGGGAAGTGAGAAATATTCAATTCTCACTTCTCACTTTTCAATTCTCACTTAATTACTGTTCACTGATAACCGGTTTTATTTCCTCGAGATAATAGCACTCGACAATATCGCCTGCCTTGATATCGTTATAATTTTCAAGACCGATACCGCATTCGTAACCGCTCTGCACTTCTTTAACATCATCTTTGAATCGCCGCAGCGAAGCCAATTTTCCCTCAAAACAGACCACTCCGTCCCTGACTAACCTGACCAGCGCGCCGCGCTGAATTTTTCCGTCATTGACATAGCAGCCTGCGACAGCTCCGATTTTCGGTACATGAAATACTTCCCGGACCTCGGCTCTGCCCAGAATCCGTTCTTCATATCTGGATTCCATCATCCCCACAATGGCGTCTTGAATTTCTTTGATCACATTGTAGATGATGTTGTAAAAACGCATGTCAACATTTTCTTCATGGGCAAGTGCCTGAACCTTGGGAGATGGACGGACATTGAAGCCGATGATAATCGCGTCGGAAACCGCTGCCAAAGAAATGTCCGATTCGGTGATGGTTCCGGTCCCGGAATGAATGACGTTGATGGTCACTTCTTCGTTGGACAGTTTCACCAATGAATCGTGCAGAGCCTCGATAGAACCGTGAACATCTGCCTTGATGATAATGTTGAGTTCCTTGACCTCGCCCTGCTGCATTTTTTCAAAGAGCTTTTCAAGACTCAGGCGGCTCGTTTTTGCCAGGTCAACGGAACGCCGCTTCTGAAGCCGATGGCTGCTGACCTGTCTTGCAGATTTGTCGTCGTTCAGAACAATGAGTTCGTCCCCGGCATCCGGCACTCCGGAAAGTCCCAGCACTTCAACCGGTTCCGAAGGACCGGCCGAATCCACCGGAAATCCCCTGTCATTTATCATGGCACGGATTTTCCCGTGATGCACACCGCAGACTACCGCGTCTCCGGCTTTGAGAGTTCCCTGCTGAATAAGTACCGTGGCAACGGGACCTCTGCCCGAGTCCAGTTTGGATTCGACCACATAGCCTTCGGCCTGTCTGTTCGGATTTGCTTTCAGTTCCAAAACCTCTGCCTGAAGCAGAATCATTTCCAAAAGCGTGTCAATTCCTATATTCTGCTTTGCCGAGACTTTGACAAAAATCGTTTCTCCGCCCCAGACCTCGGGGACTAATCCGTGGTCGGAAAGTTCCCGGTACACCCGGTCAGTATCGGCATTCGGCTTGTCAATTTTGTTGACTGCTACGATTATCGGAACCCCCGCAGCTTTGGAATGGTTGATTGCCTCGACAGTCTGGGGCATTACGCCGTCATCTGCCGCCACTACCAGAACCACGATATCCGTAACCTTTGCCCCGCGCGCACGCATTGCCGTGAATGCCTCATGCCCGGGAGTATCCAGAAATGTGACCTGCCCTTTGGGAATTGTCACATTGTACGCTCCGATATGCTGGGTAATTCCGCCTGCTTCGATTTCCGTGATCTTAGTTTTCCTGATAACATCCAGCAGCGAGGTTTTGCCGTGATCCACGTGACCCATGATCGTAACCACCGGGGACCGCCCCCTGAGTTCGGAGGGATCGTCCGAGGTCTCTCTTTCGCCGAACACGGTCTGTTCCTCAAAAGAAGCCCGTTCCAGTTCATAATCGAATTCCGATGCCACCAGCACCGCGGTATCGAAATCTATGGTCTGATTCACGGTTGCCATCACACCGAGCGTCATCAGTTTTTTAATCATTTCAGCGGATTTGATTCCCATACGCTTTGCCAGATCCGAAAGTATGATGGTGTCGTCAATCCGGATTCTCCGCTTTATGGCTTTCGGTGTGGTGATCTGAGGCTTCTGCGGCATTTTGACAGGCTTGGCTTTGGCTCCTTTCCGCCCTTTCCGCGCCCGCTGACTGCCGTCATAAAGGGCTTCGCCTTCCACAACTTCCTTCTTTTTAAAGGAAATTTTCTTTTTGGCCCATCGGACATCTTTTGTTTTCTTATCCGCGGCAGCCTCGGTCTCTGCAGGCGGTTCAGCCTTCTTTTTCCACGTTTTCTTCTTTTTAATATCTTTTACATCCGAATCCTTATCCTTCTGCGGCACTTTGGATTCTTTTGCGACCTCTGTCACCGAAGCAGTCTCCTTTGGCACAGATTTTTCACCGGTTTTCAATACAGCTGCGTCCGCCGCTTTCGATGTCCTTGCCGCCGCCGGTTCCGACACACTTTCATCAGATTTGGGCGGAAGTTTGATGATCTTTGCCGGCGTATCTTTTTTTCTTCTTCTTTTTCTTTTCTTTCTGGTTTTCTCAGATGTATCCGGCTGCCCCGCGGCAGCAGACATCCGCTGGGGACCGGCATATCCGGAATTCTCCCGCTGTGCCGGCTTCGCGTCGGATTTCGGGCGCCCCGAACCTTCTTTTTTCATGCTGTTTTTTTCAGCCGGATACTTTCCGTCTCTTCTGCTTTCAGGTGAATATCCTTGGCGTTCATCACCGCCGGAGACCGCTTCACGTTGCGGATCGGAGGCATCCGCTGTTTCGGATTCTCTTTTCGGAGGCGGTTCGGACGGGCTGTTCACAGCAGAGTCGCCGGTCTGTCCGGATAATCTTGTATGTTCGGCGGACTTTGTTTTTGCCGCGGATCCTGATTTTTCCTGAACCGCTTTGTCCTGAAACCGCTTTTTGCGTCTCCGGATCACCATCGGCGGTTTTGAACGCGGCTCGGCTGCTCCGGGTTTTCCGACAATACCTGTCCTGATTTTGGCTACCACATCATCATCCAGAGAACTTACATGGCTCCCTACCTCAATATTCATACCACTTAATTTTTCAAGGAGTGCTTTGCTTTTCATGTTAAGATCTCTGGCAAGCTCGTAAACTCTGATCTTTGCCATCCATCCTCCTTAAATTCGCTTTTGAATCTTCCGAGATGTGCCGCCCGACACATTTTTTTCCCGCCATTCCCCCGATGAGATGCGCTGGCAGCCGAACCTGTCCGACAAAGCGGTCCGGCGGATATTCTGATACCGTCATATAAAACATATCTGACTGCAAGGTCAAGATTTATCTGTTTTCACAAAGACATCCGGTCAGGCAAATCTTCTTGTTTTTCGATACCCTGACTGTCCGGCACATCTGTTTCTTCCGGTACGGATTCTGTTTCCGGCACAGATTCACTGTTTCCGGCTACTTTGTTTTCAGCATCCTTTTCCCGCGTATTGTCAGGAAGAGATGCCGTATTTTTATGCTTTTCGCGTTTCCGTGAGGGACGGGACCGCGAAGGGAACAAAGCTGCCGCGGATTCTATAAGTTCCAGAGCTTTCTCTTCTGAAATGCCTCTGACCTGTATCAGGTCTTCGACAGAGGATTTTCTGAGTTCCCCCGCGGAAAAAAAACCTTTTTCGTACAAAGCGTCTGCCATGCCGATGGAAATGCCCGGCAGCGACATCAGCGAATCGTATCCGTCCTGCATGTCTTTGTTGTACTGAGCCTCGCTTTTGACATCTAACCGCCACTTGGTCAGTTTGGATGCAAGCCGGACATTCTGCCCTGATTTGCCGATAGCCATGGAAAGAGAGTCATCAGGGACAATCACTTCCATGGAGCGGTTCTCCTCGTCAATTATGACCCTTGAAATATCGGCAGGCGCGAGCGCGTTGCAGACAAACTTCGCAGGGTCCGCATGCCAGGGGATAATATCTATTTTTTCCCCTCTGAGTTCCTGAACCACATTCTGCACCCGGCTTCCTTTCATGCCTACGCACGCGCCCACCGGGTCTATATCGGAATCATTGGAAGACACGGCAATTTTCCCCCGGATCCCGGGTTCGCGGGCAGCAGCAATGACCGTCACGATACCTTCGGTGATTTCAGGAACTTCTGTTTTGAAAAGGCTGATCAGAAAATTCGGATGGGTACGTGAAAGAATAATCTGAGGTCCTTTGCCTTCGTTTCTCACATCCGCAATATATGCGCGGATACGGTCCCCGCGGCGGTAGGTTTCTTTCGCAACCTGCTCCCGTTCCGGCATGACGCCCTCGGTATGACCCAGATTCACGATAATGCTGCCCCTGTCAACGCGCTGGACAATGCCGTTGATGATCTCGCCTTTCCTTTCGATAAAACCGGAATAAACCGCATCCCTTTCCGCGTCCTTCATTTTCTGGATAATCACCTGTTTCGCGGACTGTGCGGCAATTCTGCCGAAAGTGCCGGTATCTATCTTTATGCCGAGGCTGTCGCCGAGTTCGCATTCGGGGTCTAATCTGAAACCTTCGGCAATACTGATCTGTGTATCTCTGTCGGTAATTTTACCGACAACTTCTTTGAACTGAAAGACCTCTATTTCGCCGAGATTCTCATTGTACCTTACTTCGATATCCGTTTTGTTTCCGAATTTTTTTCTGGCAGCGGATTTCAGAGCTTCTTCAAGTGCCTTGACAAGCGTATCGCTGTCAATCCCCTTGTCCCGGCTGACCTGATCAATGACACGCTTTATATCTCCTATAAACATCCCTTATCTCCGTTATGCTTGCCGTAAGCATCATACTGCAGTCCCATCGGGCTTACGATGAATGCTTTATGTTTTTTCTCGTTCCCAGGCCCCGGCTTGGGAACGCACTTTTTCTTCCGGCACAAGCCGCGCCCGGATAATTTCCCGGAAGGGAATCGCCGCGGTCAGGTCTCCGACCTGAACGGTTACGATTTCCTCCGATATGCCCGACAGAACACCCTGAACGGTTTTATGTTTTACGGGTTTTCCGTCCCCGGCACACGGGAGCGTCCTGATTTTCACAACATGCCCCCGGAATTTTTCAAAATCCTGCTTCCTTCCCAGGGGACGGTCCGGTCCCGGCGAAGACACTTCAAGGCTGTAGGGACCTATATCTTCAAAACTCACATCCATGAGGTCGCTTAACTGACGGCTTATATACGCACAGTCATCCACCCTGACGCCTCCGGGTTTGTCAATATAGAATCTGAGGATTCTGCCTCCTGTTTCCCGCTGATATTCGACATGCACCAGTTCCATTCCCTCGGCTTCGCACAGAGGTTCCGCAATCCGTCTTATATCATCTGCGTTTATCCGCTGTGTTTTTTTTTCAGCGATTTCGGTTTGTCCGTCTCTGTGCCGCCGACGCCCTCTGTCAGAATCGGGATTGTTCCCCTCTGCTTTTTTTTTTCGTACCTTCATCGCTTTTACTGTACCCTTAAAAAAAACAAAAACGGGCAACCGCCCGTTTCCTAGTACAAAGTCATCCTTCAGTCTGTTGCTTATGGAGATGCTTTCAGTTCATTATGCTGCTCATCACTATGAAAAAATGATTCCCATCCGCAAAGCCTCATCATAAGATTTCCCCGGACAGGCATTGCAGATGCAAGGTTTTTTTTATGGAGCGGGCAACGAGATTCGAACTCGCGACACCAAGCTTGGGAAGCTTGTACTCTACCAACTGAGCTATGCCCGCTCGGGTTATGAATATGCTTTACGATATTCTTTTCTGCTTGTCAATAATAATTTTCAAATTGTCTTCTGAAATTATTTTTTTATCCGGAAATATCAGAAGCAGGAGCATGTCGGCGGCATGCTCCTGAGGACCGGGCTGCCGATCTGCCGGGCATTATTTTTCCGGGTCGCACGGTAAACATAAAGCAGAAGCACCGCGCCGCCGACAGCTATTAACAGACTCCGAATATCAAAACCTCTGATGCTCCCCAATCCCAGGAAAGAACTTATCATGCCGCCGACAAATGCGCCCGCGATTCCGATAAGAACAGTTACAATCAGTCCGCCCGGGTCTTTTCCGGGCATGATCCATTTCGCAAGCGCGCCGACAATCAGACCAAGCAATATCCATGACAGAATTCCCATTTTTTACGTCTCCTTTTCAATTTTCAATTTTCACTTCTCCTCGTTCCCAAGCCCCGGCTTGGGAACGCGTCTGCGCCCGAAGCCCCGGCTTC
>DYRK01000292.1 GCA_020718785.1 Desulfatirhabdium butyrativorans
GTTGCCCCTACAAACCATGACCGCAGGGCAACCACAGGGGGGTTGCCCCTACAAAATATGAAAAAATTTGTGGACGGGTACTTAGCAGGTGACAGGTTGCAGGTGACAGGCAACCCGTTACGTGAAACCTGCAACCATTAAAGTTACAAGATGAAAATTATTATTGCAGGCGGCGGCACAGGCGGACATCTTTTTCCGGGGATTGCCCTGGCAGAAGCTTTTACGGCAAGGGATTCGGACAACAAAGTCCTTTTTGTCGGGAGCGGCAGACCGTTTGAAAAATCGGTGCTGTCAAAAACAGCCTTTTCATATAAAAGCATTCCCTCGGAAGGACTGAAAGGACGGGGAATAAAGAATCAGATCAGGGCAATATCAAAGCTTCCTTACGGGATAACCGCCTCGCTCGGTATTCTCAGGCGGTTCAAGGCAGATATTGTTATCAGCGTGGGCGGATATTCCGCGGGACCTGTAGCCGCGGCAGCCTGTCTCATGGGGATTGAAATTGTTCTTCAGGAGCAGAATATTCTCATGGGAATTACTCACCGCATTTTATCGCGGTTTGCGGACAGAATCTATGTTTCGTTTGCAGACACAGCGCTGCAGTCTGATCTGAAAAAAGTCCGGTTCACTGGAAATCCGGTCCGACGGGAATTTCGGAATTCAGGCGCGGTCAGAACATCGGATAAGCCATTTTCTCGTTCCCAAGCCGGGGCATGGGAACGAGAAAAGCCTTTTACAGTGCTGATAATAGGCGGGAGTCAGGGCGCCGCGGCTGTCAATACCGCGGTTACGGATGCGATCACTTTTCTGAAAGAAAAAGACAATATTTTTTTTATCCATCAGACCGGCGAACAGGATGAAGCCCAAGTAAAAGACATGTATGTGAAAAACGGTTTTGCCTGTACAGTAAGGGCATTTTTCCATGATATGGCGCAGCAGTACCGGAAAGCAGATTTGCTGATATGCCGTGCCGGAGCAACTACCGTGGCAGAGGTGACAGCACTCGGAAAAAGTGTTATATTCATACCCTATCCGTTTGCAGCGGACAATCATCAGGTTCTGAATGCTCTGAGCCTGACGCGTGCCGGTGCCGCGGAAATGATTCTTCAGGAGAATCTCAGCGGCAGAATCCTTGCCGAAAGAATCGGATACTATGCCTCAAACCGGGATGCCCTTGAAAAAATGGCGGCTGCGGCAAAAAGTCTCGGACGGCCCGACGCGGCTGATGTTATCGTTGAGGATTGTTACAAAATGCTTGCCGGTTATCGTAAAACGGCTTTGCAAGCCGTTTAGTGCTTCAGTACCGTTCCAAATCCGGGGCTTTGGAACGAGAGGAAAGCCGGGGCTTTGGAACGAGAGGAAGGAGAAATCACGGACAGGAAACTTGCAACCTGTCCCCTGTGACTGACATAATGTATCATAAAAAATATCATATTCATTTTGTGGGAATCGGCGGCATAGGCATGAGCGGAATTGCCGAACTGCTTCTTAAACTGGGATATAAGGTATCGGGATCAGATATCAGACTTTCCGATATCACCGAAAGACTGCAAAGTCTCGGAGGCATTATCTCCGAGGGACATTCGGGAGATCAGATACAGGGAGCCGATGTTGTGGTTATTTCCTCCGCGGTGAGCAAGGACAATCCCGAAGTGACCGCGGCGCGGCAGTCCTCTGTTCCGGTTATTCCGAGAGCGGAAATGCTTGCGGAACTGATGCGTCTTAAATACAGTGTCGCGATTGCCGGCGCGCACGGCAAAACTTCCACCACATCAATGGTCGCTTCCGTGCTTATGGAAGGCGGGCTTGATCCCACGGTGGTAATCGGCGGAAAACTGAAGAATATCGGGACAAATGCCCTGCTCGGACAAGGGGGATTTATCGTTGCCGAAGCAGATGAAAGCGACGGTTCTTTTCTGAAAATGTCGCCGACTATCGCGGTGGTGACAAATATAGACAGAGAGCATCTTGATTTTTACAAAGATTTAAACGATATTAAAAATGCTTTTTTAAGCTTTACGGACCGGATACCCTTTTACGGACTTGCGGTGCTGTGTTTAGACAATGAAGCGGTACAGGACCTGATTCCGAATATAAAAAAACGCTTCGCCACTTACGGAATGAGCAGTCAGGCAGATTTTCAGGCTAAAAACATATCGTTTCGAGGTTTGAAAAGCAGGTTCGATGTGTATCATTTCGGGGAAAAATCAGGTGAAATCGCTTTGAATCTCCCCGGACTTCACAATGTTTCCAATTCGCTGGCAAGCATCGCGGTGGGCATGGAATTGGATATCCCTTTTGAGAAAATAAAATCCGCGCTGGAGAAAAGCCCTGGGGTACAGCGCAGATTGGAAATCAAAGGTGAAATAAAGGGCGTTACGGTTGTGGACGATTACGGGCATCATCCCACAGAAGTCAAAACAACGCTTTCCGCGGCAAAGGAAAGCTGGCCCGATCAGCGGATAGTTGTGGTGTTTCAGCCGCATCGTTACACCCGTACCCGCGCTTTGTTCGATGAATTTACCCGCGCCTTTTATCAGTCCGATGTGCTGATTGTGCTTCCGATCTATGCCGCGGGCGAAAAAAAGACAGAAGGGGTGGACAGCTATGCGCTGTATGAAGGCATCAGGGCCCACGGACATAAAGATGCTGTTTTTGCAGAGGATTTCAAATCAGCCCTTTCGTATCTGAAAGACACATTGAAACAAGGCGATATCCTGCTCACACTTGGGGCAGGCGATGTTTGGAAAATAGGGGAAAAGGTTTTAAGTGAGAAGTGAGAATTGATTCAAAGAAATGGCTTGCAAGTATTTTGGGCAATGCGGTCAGGTTTGACGAACCTATGTCCCGGCATACATCTTTCCGCGTCGGCGGACCCGCGGAGGTGTTTGCGGCGCCTGAGAGTCTTGAAACCCTGATATCCCTTGTCAAAGGATGTGAAGAAAGAGAACTTTCTTATACGGTAATAGGCGGGGGAAGCAACCTTCTTGTAAAAGACGCCGGCATTCCGGGAATTGTAATTGTCCTGAAAAAATGCCTAAGTGAGATTTCTTTCCGGGAAGATCAACAAGCCGGGATTATTGTAAAAGCGCAAGCCGGAGCGAGCCTTTCTGCATTGTGCATGAAGGCTGTGAAACAAGGATTTGCGGGCATGAATTTTGCGCTGGGGATTCCCGGGACTGTGGGCGGCGGCATTATGATGAATGCGGGAACAGCCCTGGGTTCAATGGAAAATGTTCTGGAATCTGTCACTGTTCTGCGACCCGGAGGCAAAATCGAAGAGATTCAACGGAAAGAAATGATATTCGCCTACCGGAAATTCGGCTGTAAAGCGGGTTTCAAACCCGCTTTAATCATGGAAGGCTGTTTCCGGCTTTGCCCCGGGGATCCGGAAAAATTGAAAAAAGAGGCTGATGAAATTCTGGAGACACGCAGAAAACGACAGCCCATCGAATTTCCGAGCGCGGGATGTTTTTTCAAAAATCCGGAAAACGGCCAGGCTGCGGGGAAACTTATCGAACTCGCCGGGCTTAAAGGAACGCGGATCGGGGGTGCCGAAATTTCGCAAAAACATGCCAATTTCATTATTAACCGGGACAGGGCATCGTCTGCCGATATACTTGCACTGATGGAACTGATTCGGGAAACCGTGTCAAAAAGATTCAATGTCGAACTGGAAACAGAAGTTAAAATTATCGGATAGCCGGAAGACAAGGAAAAACTATCACCGGAAAAAACCTCTCGACAAAGAAGAGCGTCCTGAAAAGATAGTGTTTTTCCGTAACAGTATCCTGCATCCGGCATATTATAACCTTGATATCCCGGTAAGTGTCCAAAATTTTGACCGCTTTCCGGAAAGGCGGCATATTGATATCGTGCGTTATCTTACAGTGTCTTTGAAAATACTCGGAGCCGCGGCAGCCGCGGCTGCATTCAGCCTGCTGTTCGTCTTTGTCTTCGACTTTCTGATCCAGAGCGAATATTTCAGGGCGGAACAGATCACGGTAAAAGGAAATAACAGACTTTCCGAGTCGGAAGTGCTGGAACAGGCGCAGATAAACATGGGGATGAATATTCTTTCCATAAACCTTGCAAAAGCAGGGAAACTGTTAATGTCCCATCCATGGATTGCCGATGCAGAAGTCAGAAGAGAACTTCCGTCGGGAATTCATATCAGAATAACTGAACATAAGCCGGCTGCTGTTCTCAATATTTCGTACCCATGTTCTGCAATCCTCGTTCCCAAGCCCCGGCTTGGGAACGAGAAGCTTGGGAACGGGAAGGAATGTGTCCGCAGATTCATTGTCAATATTCACGGAGAAATATTCAAAGAATGGGAAGAGTCGGACCCGGATGACCTTCCCGCAGTCTATGGACTGGGTATTGCCGATATCAATGTTTCCGGCAGACCGCGGAGCCTTCCCTTCGATGCTGTAATGGAAGTTCTGAATATCGGACGGCAGGCCGGAAGCATTATTCCGACTGGCGCCATAAATCGGATACAGGTTGACAGAGAAATGGGCTGCACCATTTACACCGCGGAAGGCTGGCTGAATTCAGATACCCCCGGGCAGATCAACTCGGTAAGACTGGGGTATAAGGACTATGCTGCCAAATACCGGAAATTGGAAATTCTTCTTTCTTATCTGAAAGAAAAACAGAATATAATAAATATTGATTCTATTGATCTGAACAACCTGAATCGTGTTGTCGTAAATGAGGCGAGGGGTCAGGGGTGAGGGGTACGGGGTAAGGGGTCGGAAGGTATATTGCCTCGGAACCCAGCACCCCGCACCTCGCACCCGCACCCTCCAAAGGAGGCCAAGTGCAGGGACAGGATGAAGAGATTATTGTCGGTCTTGATATCGGAACGACCAAAATCTGTGCGGTAGTGGGAGAAACAGCCGGAAGCGAAATCAATATCATCGGTATCGGCACCCATCCGTCAATCGGACTGAGGAAAGGTGTTGTGGTGAACATCGAATCCACCGTGCAGTCCATAAAAAAGGCGGTGGAGGACGCGGAACTGATGGCAGGAGTTGAAATTTCGTCCGTGTACGCCGGTATTGCCGGAGGTCATATTACGGGATTCAACTCACGGGGAATTATCGCGATCAAAGGTCCCGAAGTCACCCTGCAGGATGTTGACCGGGTGATCGACGCGGCTCGTGCTGTTGCGATTCCCATGGACCGTGAGGTCATTCACGTACTTCCGCAGGAATTTATAGTGGACGATCATACCGGTATTCTCGATCCGGTGGGGATGGCGGCTGTGCGGCTGGAAGCAAAGATTCACATCGTCACCGGCGCGGTGACTTCCGCGCACAATATTGTAAAATGCGCGAACCGTGCAGGGTTGGATGTCTGCGATATTGTACTGGAATCCCTTGCCTCCGGCGAAGCTGTGCTTGCCGAAGACGAAAAGGAACTGGGCGCGGCATTGCTTGACCTCGGAGGAGGAACGAGCGATCTGGCGATTTTCTGCAATAAAAATATCAAACATACCTTTGTCCTTGCGCTCGGGGGAAACAATCTTACCAATGATATTGCCATAGGACTGCGTGCGCCAATTGCAGAAGCTGAAAATATCAAGAAAAAATACGGAACCTGTCTGACCAAAAATATCTCGCCCGATGAAATTATAGAGGTCCCCGGCATGGGTGGGCGAAAGCCCAGAAAACTTTCAAGACAGATTCTCGGAGAAATATTAGAACCGCGGATGCAGGAAATTTTCACGCTGATAAAAAGAGAAATCTACCGGGCAGGCATGGAAAACACAATGGCTTCCGGCGTGGTTGTGACCGGCGGCACCGCATTGCTGGACGGTGTGACAGAGGTGGCAGAATCAGTGTTCAATCTGCCTGTCCGTCTGGGAAAGCCCAGAGGAATCGGCGGACTGGTGGATGTGGTCAACAATCCCATGTATGCCACAGGCGTCGGGCTGGTTCTGTTCGGGGCGAAAAACCGGCCTGAAAAAAAATTCAGAATCCGTGATACAAATATTTTTAACAGGGTGATGACCCGGATGAAAAAATGGTTCAAAGATATTGTATGAACAGTGAACAGTGAATAATGAACAGTGAATATCAGTTTTCACTTTTCAATTCTCACTTCTCACTCGAGACAGGAGGCACGGCAATGTTCAATTATGTCGAAAACAGCGGCAAGTCTGCAAAAATAAAAGTGATAGGCGTCGGGGGCGCGGGCGGGAATGCGATCAACAATATGATTGATTCCAATCTTCAGGGCGTCAATTTCATTGCGACCAATACGGACGGTCAGGCGCTTGAGATGTCAAGGGCCCCTATTAAAATCCAGATCGGAGACAAACTCACTGAAGGACTGGGAGCAGGTGCAAATCCCCAGATCGGACGGGAAGCCGCGCTGGAAAATGCCGAGGCTATCCGGAATGCGCTCAAGGACAGCCACATGGTCTTTATCACCGCGGGATTCGGCGGCGGTACCGGGACAGGGGCTGCTCCTGTCATTGCCGAAATCTGCAAAGATTTGGGGTCACTGACGGTTGCAGTGGTCACCAAACCTTTTTCTTTTGAGGGCAAAAAACGGGCGCGGCAGGCAGAAGAAGGCATTGAGGTGTTAAAAGAAATCGCAGATACGGTTATTATCATCCCCAATGACCGGCTACGCGGGCTTGCGTCGAAAAATGCCACAATGATAGAGATGTTCAGAAAAGCGGACGAGATTCTGCTTCATTCGGTCAAGGGGATTACCGATCTTATCTTAATGCCCGGATTGGTCAATCTTGATTTTGCCGACGTGAAAACCACTATGTCCAAAGCCGGCATGGCAATCATGGGCATAGGAGTTGCCAGCGGCGAAAACCGTGCAATCGAGGCTGCCGAGCGTGCCATTTCCCATCCGCTGCTGGAAGACCTCTCCATTTCCGGGGCAAAAGGCGTTCTGATGAACATCACCAGCACCAGCGATCTGACAATGGAAGAAATGACCGAGGCTTCGGAGCGGATATACCATGAAGTTGGCGAAGATGCGGATATTATATGGGGTGCGGTGATTGATGACAGTCTGGGAGATGAGATGCGGGTCACTGTGATTGCCACAGGCATAGGCGGACCCGCGGCTGTGTCTAAGATACCGGAAAAAAGCAAAGATACTGCTGTGGTAAGGCGCGTTGTGAAAGATGTCCGGCGTCCTGATCTGAAACCGGTTCCTGATTATGAAGAACCGACTTTTCTCCGAAAAAAAGAAAAAGAGGCGGCTCAGGAACCGATCACCGAACTTTACAGAGGTCACAGAGGCATGGAAATAGATAATAATGATCTCGATATTCCTACATTTTTAAGAAAAAAAGCAGATTAGGGAAAAGAGAAATGAAAAGTGAGAAATGAAAAGTGAGAAATGAAAAGTGAGAAATGAAAAG
>DYRK01001018.1 GCA_020718785.1 Desulfatirhabdium butyrativorans
GGCAAAGCTCGTGAGTATCCGAACTTCGGAGGAAGATGTCACGGATTTCACTTATTTCCCATGCGGCACAAAGGTGCAGTCGGTCCGCAGAGGAGCAGAGGGAATCAGCTATGATTATGACGGAAGCCTCGTCACGTCGGAACAACTGAGCGGAACTCTGACTCAGGGACTTTCTTACGTTTACAACAGCGACTTTGCTGTTGAAAGTCTGACTTACGCCGGAAATATCTGTACTTACGGCTATGATAAGGACGGGCTGCTGACCGAAGCAGGAAATTTCACCGTTTCCCGGAATGCTCAGAACGGACTGCCCGAAAGCGTAAGCGGCGCCCTGAGTCTGAACCGGACTTTCAGCGGCTACGGCGAAACAGACGCTGAGAGCTTTTCGGCAGACGGCACGGGCATTTTTTCATGGTCGGTTCTCCGGGATAAGAACGGCAGGATCACGCAGAAGACCGAAACTTTCGGTGACGGCACGACAGCCGTTTACGGGTATGATTATGATGCGGTCGGACGCCTGCTGTCTGTCACGAAAGACGGATCCCCTGTCGAAAGTTATCAGTATGATGCCCGGCCTTACGGGACCCGCACCTATCAGGAAGTAAACGGAGTCGGCAAAACGCTGACTTACAGCGACGAAGATCATCTCCTCACGGCAGGCGGCACGGCCTATCAGCATGATGCCGACGGCTTTCTTGTCAGCAGAACGCAGGGGACGCAGCTCACGGCATACGATTATTCTCTCCGGGGCGAACTGCTGAAAGTGACACTGCCCGGCAAAACTGTCGAATATGTCCACGATCCGCTCGGAAGAAGAATTGCCAAGAAAGTAAACGGCACAGTTGCCGAAAAATACCTCTGGCAAGGCATGACACGGCTGCTTGCGGTGTACAACGCCGACAACAGCCTGCGGATGCGCTTCGAGTATGCGGACGCACGGATGCCCGTGGCGATGACAGCCGGCGGCGTGAAGTATTACTTGGCGTATGATCAGGCCGGCACGCTGAAAGCTGTTGCGGATTCGTCCGGAACTGTGCTGTTGAAGCGGCAGTATGACTCTTTCGGGAATATCCTCAATGAGGAAAGCACGCTGTCTTCCGAAGTGCCGTTCGGTTTCGCTGGCGGTCTGCATGACAGGGACACGGGGCTTGTCCGTTTCGGCTACAGAGATTATGACCCGGAAACCGGGCGGTGGACGGTGAAAGATCCGATAGGATTTGCCGGATGGAATACCGACCTGTACGGTTACGTTGAAAATGATCCGATTAATTTAATAGATCCATACGGATTATGGGATATAGCTTTAACTCCTGTTGCTGTTTCTCTTGCTCCGGCAATTTCAATGATAGATTCTCCGGTGTTGCCCTTTGCTGATGTACTTGCAGGTGCCCTTATCGGTCTTTCCATGCTTCATGATACTTGGCCCGGAGATATTCCTGCATTATTAACTCACCTTACGCAGTAATTTTCAAAAGCTGTAATTTTTGCAACTCTGAAAAAGCAGATTGCAATGCCCTGAGATAAATTTT
>DYRK01001019.1 GCA_020718785.1 Desulfatirhabdium butyrativorans
ACAGTATAACAGATACTTATGCGACTTCGTGTCGCACCCTAACAACATGTTCAGCGGGCGCGGGCTGTTTCGCGCTCCGCTGCAACTGATGGTTAGGAAATGGTCAGAACACAGTGAAAAATCTGATTTAAGATACACCGTATATTCAGACTCATTTCCTGACCGGTTTATTATGAATTATCGGCTGTATTTTACGGTCTCAACCCCGCCACTTTCTGCAAAACGTAAATTACTTCCTCAAGACCAATTTTGCCGTCTCGGTTAATATCCGCATCAGAATTGATTTTGTCGAAAATTATGACATCCGACATAATTCTCAGAGCAAGAATCGCATCTGCCAAATCAACTTCCCCGTCTCCGTTCACATCAGGAGCTTTCCGAAAATCATAATCCGTAACCGCATGTTGCAACATATAAAGGTCTGTGAGATTGCCGGCTGCCGCGCTTCCCATCATTTTCCTGTTGTAAACTGCCACAAGCTTATCATTGCCGAATAATGAAACGGCTATCCTTTGTTCGGTGTATTCGTCAGATGTCAGCCGTACAGGAGGACTTCCGATAAGATTGGCTTTGTAATCATAGAACAGAGCGTACAAATCCGAACTGTTCTGTTTCGATGGTTCTGCCCAGACCAAAGCCAGTTTTCCGTTGCTTAACGGAGCTAATCTGAAATCAGCCAGATTGCTTGAATACCCTGCATCATTGTCTGCTTTGAGAACAGTTCTTTTGTCCATAGCAAAATTTATCACGCTTGAAATTTCGCTGCCTTTCAGCCAGACAAGTACGAAGTTTCCGTCTGCATCCGCATAAAGATGAGGATTGTCATCCTCGACCGAATCGGTTGTCAATCTGGTCGGGGTTCCCCATATCCCGTTGCTGAAAGCGATCTGAAAAAATTCGTGGTCTTTTGTTGTGGTCAGATCACCGTCAGTATCCGCGCTGAATACAATATAGCCTTTCTGTCCGTCATAAACAGCGTCATATCTGATAATCGGATAGGGAACTTCGGCAATCAGATTCGGCGTACTCCAAGCATTACCATTCCATTTTGCATACCGGAGCTTATTCGGTTTAGCGGCACTGCCGATAATATCGTTTCCCTCATTGCTGATCCATGTAACAATGGCATTATCTGCCTTACCTGCCAGTTTGGGGCTTCTGTCAAGATACGCATTGTCAGTCAGCCTTTGTGTGCCTGCCCATTTTCCGGTATCAGGATCATACTTGGAAACAGATATTTCCATATTCTGTGCCATATCCTCAAGCTGAGCCGTATCTGCCAAAGGCTGTTTCACATCTTCCCATGCTGCCAATGCACTGTTATCGGAAAATGTCAGTATTTGCGGATGAAAATCTGCTGTGTCGTCATCTGATATGGGTTTGGGGGCAGTCCATTGTGTTCCGTTCCATGCGGAAAATACTGTCTGTGTTCGGTTGACAGAAGTTCTTGACGGATTATCAGATACCCATACGGCATATATAGCATTTCCCCATTTATTAAACAACATATCCGCAATGTCCGAACCAG
>DYRK01001020.1 GCA_020718785.1 Desulfatirhabdium butyrativorans
GAACTGTGCTGCCGGTTATGCTGCTGATGCCGGTCAGCGTTACGCCTGCGGTTACAGGCGGAGGCGTTGCTGTGCCGGTGCAGTTCAGGGTGTATGTTGCCGGGATGCCGAATGTTGGCGGGCTGCCGGAGTAGCCATTATGCGTTACGGTAAGCGTGGCAGTTCTTGCTCCTGCTGCTGACGGTGTACACTGAATTGTGAGATTCTGCGCCGCTCCAAGCGCAGCAAAGGTCAGAGTTGCGGGTGTAACCGAAAAATCACCCTGATTTATACCGCTAAGAGCATGGCTAACATTCAGTGTTTCCTCACCGAACAAATTGTCGATTGCCAAAGACGCACTCACAGAAGAGCCTATGTTGGCAGTGCCTACGTTAATCGTACTGCCGGAAGCAAGAAAGGCGGGTCTGCCATAGCAGGAGTAGCGCACAACGATGCCGCTATTGCCATTGCCATTGCCATTGCCATTGCCAAAAGAATGAGAGAGAGTTTTTTCATTGTGAAGCTCCTGACTTTTTCGATTCTTCGTTTTTCTTAACTTCTTTTCCAACAATTTCAGTCGTTTTTTCGGACGCTTTTTTAACGGCAGTGTCAGCAGCATCAGCAGGCTTGCCCGTTAAATTCAGTTTGTTGGCAGCAGAATCCACTATCTGCTCGGCAGCCTTCTTGCCGCTCTCAATTGCCGACTGAGGATCAGAACCTTCTTTGACTTTGGCAACAGCCTGTTGTGCTGCTACTGCGGCTGCGCTGTTTGCAACTGTTGAAATTGACTGTGTTTCTTCGGGGGTTATCCCTACACTGACAGTCTGAGAAGCTTTAACCGGATCCTTCGGTCCAACACGTCCTTTTGACTTCTCAAGCTCAGACTCTATGAGAATGAATGATTTTGTCAGCAATTCCTCACTCTTCTGAGCATAAACCGTCTTATCAATCACACCATTTAAGTATGCCTGACAAAGATTGAACATGCCGTCACGGTACAGAATGATTCCCTGACTTCGCTTTGTCATTTCTTGCACAGTAGTAGAAAGTGAACTCACCAATGATGCCGTTATTTCGGGATTTCCTATACCGGAAGCATTAGCCGCAGCTACAAGGGTGGAGGCTATGTTTTCTGCCGCATCCGGGGGCGGTTCGGCACAGAATTTGCCTTTCATATCCCCGTAAAGATTGACATAAAAGACTCTGCGCTCGACAGTGGTTGCTACCGAAGCTGCAACCGAGTTGTTATCACTGTCGGCTTTGATCGTCTGAAGAATAGACGGCTGCATTTTGGGTATGAACCACCCGCAGCCTGCCAGAGACAAAACAATAAGACATGCGATAATGTGGTACAGTTTTTTCATTGAAAAATTCCTTTCTGATTTGAATCAGGATTTAAGAATTTCAGAAGGATTGAAGGATAAATCAGACATCCCTCAATCCGTTCATCATCCTTGCATCCTGATTCAGGTTATTGTGAATCTTGGTTCAAGACCGATTCATCATTCAGTTTTAAAAGTTGTATGAAACCATGAACAGAACTCCCCA
>DYRK01000293.1:0-1131 GCA_020718785.1 Desulfatirhabdium butyrativorans
GGGAGGCAGAACCGTGGGCGCAGGCGTGGTCAGCAATATTTTCGAATAATTCCGGGCGGAGCATTGCAAAAAATGATTTTTGCACTCCTCCGGATAATCGGACGTAACAGACAAAGCATATTATGAATACCAAAATCAGAATCAGGCTGAAGGCTTATGATTATAAGCTGTTGGATCAGTCCGCCGCGGACATAGTTGACACGGCGAACAAAACCGGCGCGAAGGTGGTGGGTCCTATACCGCTTCCGACAAGAATCAATAAATACTGCGTTCTCCGATCACCTCACATAGACAAAAAGTCCAGAGAACAGTTTGAGATTCGGACGCATAAACGCCTTCTGGATATACTGGAGCCGACTCAGCAGACCGTGGACGCGCTGATGAAACTGGACCTTTCGCCGGGAGTGGATGTGGAAATCAAACTGTAAAACTATCTCCATGCGAACTGGGGTTCGCATGTCCCAGGTGTTTTACGGTAAAACGATATACGGAGTTTCAGCATGTGCAAAGGACTGATAGGAAAAAAACTGGGAATGACAGGGGTATTTGCGGACGGCGGCAGACATATACCGGTGACGATGATACTGCTGGGACCCTGTGTGGTGACCCAGATCAAACTGCCGGCAACGGACGGATACAGTGCGGTGCAGATAGGCTTCGGTGAGAAAAAAGCCTCCCGGACAAACAGACCCCTGAAAGGACATTTCAAAAAAAGCGGAGAAAAATTTTTTGAGTTTCTCAGGGAATTTCCTGCGGACAATCCGGCAGAATACGCACCGGGTCAGACTCTGACTTCTGCCGAGATATTCAAAATCGGAGAGAAGGTCACTGTGTCCGGAATCATCAAGGGCCGCGGATTCGCAGGCGTGGTCAAACGGCACGGATTCAGCGGCGGCAAAGAAACACACGGCTGCAAAAGCCGGAGAGTGCCGGGGTCTATAGGATCCAGTGCATGGCCGTCCCGGGTTGTCAAGGGAAAACGGCTGCCCGGACATTACGGCAATAACCGGCAGACGGTTCGGAATATGCAGATTATAGATATCAGGGCTGATGAAAACCTTGTTTTTCTCAAAGGAGCAGTTCCGGGAGCGACTTCGGGCATGGTTTCGGTCGCAAAAAAAAAATAGAGGT
>DYRK01000293.1:1231-3527 GCA_020718785.1 Desulfatirhabdium butyrativorans
AAAATGGCTGTGACAGATGTTTTGAATAATAAAGGGGAAACTGTTTCGCAGACAGAACTTCCGGATGCGGTTTTCAATGTCGCGGTGAAACGGGAGGTGCTGCATGAGGTCGTGACCATGCAGCTGGCCTGCAGACGTGCAGGGAGCGCGTCCGTAAAGCATCGCGGGGATGTGACCGGCAGCACAAGGAAACTTTTCCGTCAGAAAGGGACCGGACGGGCGCGGCGCGGGGATATCAAATCGCCTTTGCTCAGAGGGGGCGGAAGCGTCTTCGGACCCGACCCGAGATCATACTCATACAAAGTCCCCAAAAAGGTCAGAAGGCTGGCTCTCAAGATGGCTCTGAGCAGCAAATTTCAGGACAGGGAACTGACGGTGTTAGACGATTTCCGGATAGATCAGATCAAAACAAAAGCCTTTGTGACGATACTGAATGCGCTGAACAAAAAAAATGTGCTGGTGGTGACAGACCGGAAAGACGAGAATCTGGAGCTTTCAGCGCGGAATTTTCCCGGAGCAAAGGTGTTGCGATGCGACGGTCTGAATGTGTATGACATTCTTAAATATAAGAATCTGATTCTGCTGGAAAGTACCATAAAGCAGATCGAAGGGAGGCTGCTGACATGATTCGTTACGATGTGATCAGACGCCCTCTGATGACCGAAAAAAGCATGAAACAGAAAGACAATTTTCATCAATTTTCATTTGAGATTGACCGCGGTGCAAACAGGATCGAAGTCAGGCGTGCCATCGAACAGATTTTCAACGTAAAGGTGGCCAATGTGCGGACCGTGCAGGTAAAGGGAAAAGTAAAGCAGCGCGGACGGATCACGGGAAAGCGCAGAGACTGGAAAAAAGCGATTGTCACCCTGATGCCCGGCGAACGTATTCCCTTCTTCGAAGGCGCCTGAGGCATTAAGAAAAAATAACTGTCACACTTTCGAGGATGCCGGAGTGCTGAACTTACAGTTTAGCACACACACACAAATGCCAAACTGTAAGTTTGGCACTCCGGATGCAGGTTATTTTTTCTTGGTTCCTGAAATTGAAAATTGAAAAATCCCGCGTTGCAACGAGGGATTTTGGGAGAAAACAATGGCAGTGAAAAAAGTAAAAGCGACCTCTCCCGGACGCCGGTTTCAGGCTTATTCGGATTTTGAGGAGCTGACCTCCGTCAGCCCTGAGAAAAGTCTGCTCAGGGTGCAGCGGAAAAGCGGCGGGCGCAATGTATTCGGACGGATTACATGCAGACACCGCGGGGGCGGACATCGCCGGCATTACAGAATAATTGATTTCAAAAGGGATAAGACAGGCATTCCGGCAAAAGTGGCAAGCATAGAATATGATCCGAACCGTTCGGCGCGTATTGCGCTTTTAAATTATGCCGACGGTGAAAAACGCTATATTCTGGCGCCGCTGAATCTTTCCGAGGGCGATCCTGTCATGTCAGGCGCGTTGGCGGACATCAAGCCGGGAAACTCGCTTCCCCTGAAAAATATTCCGCTGGGTACGCATATCCACAATATCGAACTGCGTCTGGGAAAAGGCGGGCAGATTGTAAGGAGCGCAGGCACCTACGCCCAGCTTATGGCAAAGGAAGACCGCTATGCGCTGGTAAAACTTCCGTCCGGCGAAGTCCGGATGGTGCTGCTTACCTGTCATGCAACTGTCGGGCAGCTCGGAAATGTCATGCACGAAAATATCAGTCTGGGAAAAGCAGGCAGGAGCCGCTGGCTCGGAAAACGTCCCAAAGTGAGAGGCGTGGCAATGAACCCGGTGGATCATCCCATGGGCGGAGGCGAAGGAAGATCATCAGGCGGCAGGCATCCCTGCAGTCCCTGGGGCATGCCCTCCAAAGGGTATAAAACCCGCAGTAAAAGGAAGAGCAGTCAGTATATTGTCAAACACCGTTCAAAGAAATAAAAACGGGTGAGAGGCAAGAGGTGCGAGGTCAGCGGTTTCCGAAAACCCCTGACCCCTGACCCCTGACCTCTCACCTCATTAAGGAGAGATTATGCCGCGGTCGTTGAAAAAGGGTCCGTATATTGAACCGAAATTGCTGAAGAAGATAACCACGGCTCAGGAAAACCGCAGCAACAGGGTGGTCAAGACCTGGTCCAGACGCTCGACGATTGTTCCTGAAATGGTCGGTATCACAGTAGCAGTGCATAACGGGAAGAAGTTTGTGCCGGTTTTTGTTTCGGAAAATATGGTGGGCCATAAATTAGGTGAATTTTCACCGACGCGAACATTTTTCGGGCATGCCGGAGACAAGAAGTCGAAATTGAAGAAATGA
>DYRK01000293.1:3627-7348 GCA_020718785.1 Desulfatirhabdium butyrativorans
ATATGCACGCGTTTCTTCCCAGAAGGTCCGCAAGGTGATTGATGTGGTCAAAGGAAAGCCGGTGGAGGACGGACTGACGATTCTGAAGTTTATGCCGCAGAAAGCCGCCGGGGTGCTGACAAAGCTTATCCGGTCGGCAGTGGCAAACGCGGATCAGAAGCCGGGTGCCGACGTGGATTCCCTGGTGATCCGAAATATAACCGCGGATCAGGGACCTACGCTCAAACGCTTCAGAGCCAGAGCCAGGGGAAGAGGTGCCCGGATACTTAAAAGAACGAGCCATATTACGGTCGTGCTGTCGGGCAAATCCGCGTAAAAGTCAAAACCGGCCGCAGACCGGTTCTACCGAAAAGGCTGCAAAAACCGGCTGCAAACCGGTTCTACTGAAAAAAAACATCAACAACCGGACAGTGAAGGAGGAGAATCGCTTGGGCCAGAAAGTAAACCCTATCGGTTTGAGACTGGGTGTCATCAAAACATGGGAATCCCGGTGGTATGCCGGAAAAAAATATGCCGATTACATACTCGAAGATTTCAACATCCGAAAGTTTATAAAGAAAAAACTGTACCACGCGGGGATTTCCAGAGTGGAAATCGAACGCTCGTCCAGGCGTGTAAGGCTCCGGATATTCACAGCCAGACCGGGAATTGTGATCGGAAAAAAAGGCGCTGAAATAGACAGTCTGAAAAAAGAACTGGAAAAAATGCTGTCTCATGAAGTCATGATTGACATTCAGGAAGTCCGCAAACCGGAGACAGACGCCCAGCTGGTGGCGGAAAACGTCGCTCTCCAGATTGTCCGGCGGGTGGCATTCAGACGGGCAATGAAACGCAGCGTGTCCTCGGCAATCCGCTTCGGCGCAAAGGGAGTCAAGATTATCTGTGCGGGAAGGCTTGGCGGCGCGGAAATGGCAAGAACCGAATGGTACAGGGAAGGGCGGGTTCCCCTGCACACTCTCAGAGCAGATATTGACTACGGAGTCACACAGGCACGGACCACTTACGGGATTGTGGGGGTCAAGGTGTTCATTTTCAAAGGGGAAATTCTGAAGAAAGACCAGGCCGAGGTGCGGTAGTGAAAAGTGAGAATTGAAAACAGAGAAAAGAGAAATTTTCAATTTTCGGCAACAGGAGATAATTCATGCTGAGTCCCAACAAAGTGAAATTCCGAAAACAGCAGAAAGGCAAGATGAGAGGTTTGGCGTACCGCGGCTCCGACCTGAATTTCGGCGAATTCGGACTGCAGGCAGTTGAATGCGGATGGATAAGCGCAAAGCAGATCGAAGCCGCCCGTATTGCCATGACGCGTCATGTTAAAAGAGGCGGCAAAATGTGGATACGCATATTCCCGGACAAGCCGATTTCCAAAAAACCTGCCGAAGTCAGGATGGGAAAAGGAAAAGGCGCGCCCGAAGCATGGGTATGCGTGATACGTCCCGGAAAAATTCTTTATGAAATGGAAGGCGTATCCAGAGAACTTGCAAAGGAGGCGCTCAGACTTGCCTCATACAAGCTCCCGATCCGGACGAGATTTATCGAAAGGAGCGAGCGATGAAAGCAAGTGAAATCCGGCTTATGAGCGCGGACGAAATGCAGCGGAAGCTCGGAGAACTCACAGAGGAGATATTCAATCTGCGGTTCCGGCACGGCATCGGCCAGCTTGAGAATCCCCGGAAGATAAAGGCATCGAGACGGGACGCGGCAAGACTGAAAACCATCATAAAAGAAAGTGAGAATTGAGAATTGAAAAAAGAGGAAATCTCACTTCTCAATCCGGAAGAGCAGCCATGAAAAAGCGAGGAATAAAGAGGCAGATGACCGGGACCGTGGTCAGCAGCAAAATGGACAAAACGGTCATTGTTATGGTTGAAAGATTAGTCAAACATCGTCTGTACCGCAAATATATCAGAAGCCGCGCCCGATTTGCCGCGCATGACGAAGGCAATGTGTGCAGGGCCGGAGACAAAGTGCTGATCACAGAATCCAGACCGTTGAGCAAAACCAAACGATGGCGCGTAAACAAGGTTGTCGTCAAAGCAGTTTAAAAGTGGGAAGTGAGAATTGAAAAATGAGAGTTTTCACTTCTTATGTGAGATAAGGGAAAGAAAAGATGATTCAGACAGAAACCAGACTGACGGTGGCAGACAATTCGGGCGCAAAAGTTGTTTACTGTATCAAAGTACTCGGCGGATCCAGAAGACGCTATGCAACCATAGGAGATATAATTGTGGTCAGCGTCAAGGAAGCCATACCGAATGCCAAAGTCAAAAAAGGAGATGTCCTGAAGGCTGTTGTGGTCCGTACAAAAAAAGGAATCCGGCGGCCCGACGGATCGTTCATACGCTTTGATGACAATTCGGCAGTGCTTATCAACGCCCATCGGGAACCCATAGGCACCCGCATATTCGGACCCGTGGCAAGGGAACTGCGGGCCAGACGATTCATGAAAATCATATCACTGGCACCGGAAGTGCTGTGAAAAGACAACTGAAAAAGGGGTTTTTATGAGTCTGCATATAAAGAAAAATGACAAGGTGAAAGTCATTGCCGGAAAAGACAGAGGCAAAATCGGCAAGGTGCTTAAAATTTCAGGGAAAGACGGGCGTGTGCTTGTGGAAAATGTAAACATCATGAAACGTCACTCAAAGCCCACTGCCCGGAACAAACAAGGCGGAATTGTAGAAAAAGAAGCACCGATCCACAACTCGAATATCATGGTTATGTGCGGCAAATGTGTGAAGCCGACACGTATCCGGATACGGTCTCTTGAAGACGGCAAAAAAATGCGGGTCTGTGCGAAGTGTGACGAAATCATAGAGTGAAATGAGAAATGAGAATTGGGAATTGAAAAGTGAGAAATGGGAAGAAAAAAATTTCTCGCTTTTCAATTCTCACTTCCCATTGAAGACAGAGGAATCCAAATGTCGCAGTTAAAAGTGTATTATGAGAAAGAAGTCGTCCCCAGACTGAAGGAAACCTTCAGCTACAAAAATATGATGGAGATACCCAAATTGGAGAAAGTTGTCCTGAATATGGGGCTGGGCGAGGCGATTCATAATATCAAACTGATTGATTCGGCGGTTGAGGAAATGAAACTGATCGCGGGTCAGCAGCCCGTCGTCACCCGGGCAAAAAAATCCATAGCAGCCTTCAAACTCAGAGAGGGAATGCCCATCGGCTGCAGGGTGACACTTCGCCGGGACCGCATGTATGACTTCTTTAACAAATTGGTAAACGTGGCTCTGGCACGTGTCCGTGATTTCAAAGGGCTTTCCGGAAAAGCTTTTGACGGTCACGGAAATTATTCTCTGGGAATCAGAGAACATATCATATTCCCTGAAATTGATTACGACAAAATTGATGCAATCAAGGGGCTGAATGTATCCGTTGTCACCACGGCACGCACAGATGAAGAGGGCAAAGAACTTCTCAGACTGTTGGGGATGCCGTTCAAGAATTGAGAATTGAAGAAGTGAGAACTGAAATTTTCTCACTTTTCACTTATCAGGGGGGAATTTTGGCAAAAAAATCGCTTATGGTAAAGGCAGAGAGAAAACCCAAATTCGGGGTCAGGGCTTACAATCGGTGTCCGATGTGCGGCAGACCCAGGGGTTATATAAGAAAATTCGGAATCTGCCGTATCTGTTTTCGGAACCTTGCTTCAGACGGCAGACTTCCGGGCGTCATAAAATCCAGTTGGTAAAAATTGAAAATTGAAAAA
>DYRK01001021.1 GCA_020718785.1 Desulfatirhabdium butyrativorans
CCGGACGGATGGCGGGCGAAATAATATCTTCAACCAGAGTTCCCATTTTGTTTGCTAACTCGCCCCATTTTCTGTTCATGTCTTTGCGGTCCCGTTCCGTTTCATCCTTGAACACCCGCATTTCGGTTTTGAATTCACGCATTTCATTTTTGAATGCTTTTGTATCTCTCTCCATGCGGTTCATCATGGCATTGGTCTGAACCATAAAATGCCCGAAAATCGACTCAAGACTGTCAACACGTTCCTCAATATCCGGCGCAGCGCACATATTCATCATCCTCCTTAAACAAATTGCAGAAATTTTATGAATAAGGTTAATTACACGGTATTTCAGAAAAATTCAATGTTCTTTTTTTAAACCTTCTCCGGTTGCCTGCTCAGACGGTATCTTTTTCAATAAAACCGTCATAATATCTATAAACTCCTGAGCTTGGGAAATCGCTTTTTGCACCTCTCCTTCGGAAAACTCTGTCAATTCCTGATAATCTCCACGCTGTCTGTTCTCAAACACCAATTTATAAAATCTTCCCCATGAATGATCCGTCATGCCTGTATTGATTACAGATTCCTGAAAAGAAGCTCTGACTCCGGTATGTTTTTTGAATCTTTTGCCCAAACGCATAAGAACAGAACTTGCCGAATAAAAACAGGCATAATAAGCTCTGTTGATTGCAAAAGAACCCCCCCCGCATTTTGCTCGGATTTTGCCGATGCCAATGCTTCAGCAGCCTTGTTCATCCAATACTGAATCACTTCTCCTCTGATTTCTTCCTGGTTCATATAACTATTCCTTGTTCTTCGACTTCATCATGAATCGGCATGACAGAAAATGTTCCCTCATTCCATTCTGTTTCGGTCGAAATCAGAGAGCTGAGAATAACATTATGAGACATCTCTATATCATACAGCGAATCGGAAATGGCTTTCCGTTCTTCCCATGAAACCGGTCGGTCTGTGAGCAGCAGCAGGTCAATATCCGATTCCTCGTCATCATCCCCTCGTGCTTTTGAACCGAACAGAATCACCTTCTGCACGGGAAATTTTTCTCTGAGCGTTTCGGAAGCAAGCTGAATCGCCTTTTGTTCGTTTCCTTTGATGTGTTGATTAATTATTGTCCGCATTCGATAAGTTTCTTTAATTTATCATAATCCCAGTCGGCAGATATGGAATCTGAGACAGAGCAGTTGAAAAACCTTCTCCGGTTGCCCGCCTTGCTCTATGTAGGCATTACCAGCATGTGATACCCGTAATCCAGCAGGATATCCATTGTCTTATCACAGGCATAATCCGTCAATTCCGACTCTCTTTTCTCATCTTCGGGAGCCGTTACCCTGATCCAAAGACTTTCCGGGTCTTCGGGACTCTCTGTAACACCGATAAACCTGACTTCGGGAAATTTTTCCCTGACATAATTGACCACTTCTTTTATAAGTTCTTCCTGTTTGAAATTTAACATTTTTCAATATCATTAGGACTTACGCAGTTGAAAAATTAACCTGTTGATTTTTATAGAATCGGCATT
>DYRK01001022.1 GCA_020718785.1 Desulfatirhabdium butyrativorans
AAGAAGTTAAAACACCTGCTGACTGACTATCTATCCTGACATCTTTGATATTATAGCAGTTATCGGGGAATAGGGTAAAAAGCTGACTTCCTCCTTCCGTCACAGTTATATCGCCGGATGGAATGATACTTCCATGTCCGTTGACAGCAGCTTTTATGATATGTGTCGGTGTGGAGGTAGGAATAATCAGTGAATCAATGATTTCATCTATCGGCAAGATGGTGAAAGGGGGTCCGCTCGCGTTTGTAAGCTGTACTTCATTAAGAGTCAGAGTGCTCTCGGACGCGGGAAAATTTTTCACTGTGAAGGTTATTTTTTCAAGAATACCGCTGCCGTCCGGTCCAGCATTATCTCCGGAAGTAACAGCAACAACGAGCGGTTTTTCATTGTCATTAATTTCGATGAACTGTTCAGCCGTTCTTCCGGTGCTTTCCAAAAAAGAACCCGAGGCAACATGACTTTTTTGCTCAATGCCGAACATGTTGGAATTATAATCGATATCAAACTGAAAAGCACCGAGGTCGGTAACATTTTCTATTATCACATTAATGTCAAATGTTTTTTTAGCTTCATTCAGATAAATGATTTCCGGACTGATTTTTAATATAGCGCCGACTTCGGAGCAGGTTTCGGCTGTATAGTTTTCGGGCGTATTTATCAGACCGATTATTGCATTAGCGGTAAAATCAAATTTTTTCTGAATACAGAGTACCTGATCTTTTGCGGAATTATACACTTTCAGCACCAAACCTGCTTCACTGATTTCATTCGATGCGGCAGTCAGTTGAAACCATTTCCCCGATGGACCCGATTGAACGGTTTTAACTCCCCTGCATTTGCCATTCTTAAATGCTGCCAACAGGCTTCCGTCTGCTTCAATGAACTGTCCGTCGTCTGTTTGAATTTTGGCATGAATTGTCATTGTGTATTGCATATCTTTGGGAGCTGTCCAATTCGGCGTAGCAGCGTTTATTCTTATCTCTGCCCCGATTATAAATAATATGTTCATCAGGATTATAAAAAATAGCCTCTTCATAATATTTATCTTCCCTCCGATTGTCAGGAGACATCATCTGTCATCTCAGACTTGAAACTTTTTGAAGAATATGAATCACTTCAGCAAGTCCGATTTTTCCGTCTCCGTCTATATCTTTGATGAATTTAATATTCTCAGCGTAGGGATACGAACCGCAAATATCTTTCAGCACTGTAACGGCATCGGCAAGCGTCAATTCACGAATAACGACAGTGTAAATTACAGGATCAGATATGTTACCGGTTATTTCATCAGCAGCAAAATCAAACGTCTCTTTAATATCATAAATCGCTTCAGTATCAGCATCATAAATTTTCAGCATAAAATCCGATTCAGCAGCCTCGTTTGATGCCACGGTCAGTTGAAACCATTTCCCTGACGGCCCCGGAGTTATAGGAATAACCCCCCGACATTCATCGTTTTTAAACGCAGCCAGTTTACTTCCGTCCGTATCAATGAACTCTCCGCTGTCCAGTTGCACTTCGG
>DYRK01000294.1:0-1190 GCA_020718785.1 Desulfatirhabdium butyrativorans
TATTAAAAGAATAATCTTAGCTTGATGCATATGGGGAGGCTCCCCGGCTTCCCGTGACGGGAGACGGCCGAAGCCGGGGCTTCGGGCGCAGATGCGTTCCCAAGCCGGGGCTTGGGAACGAGGAAAATCAGCCGAAGGCGGAGGATTTGCCGGGTCGGTATCAGGACTGCACATTCCGTAATATTCATGCCGGATATATCTGTCGTTCAGAATTGTCGTTCCCCTATTGTCATAAACTTTGTTCACGGGGCAGTCCGAATAGACTTCGATATCCGGAACCGAGACATGGAAAAAATTCACGTCAATTCTGCCGCTGACATCGTACCATATTTTCACGAAAAGGTCCGGATTTGATTTGTCTCCCCATGTCACATCCGAAGGATTCGCATAAAAATAGCCCCAGACCACCTGATGACCTCCGGCAGTCTCGGACTGTCCGCCCAATTGCCAGACCGCTTCGATACCGCCTTTTTCTACCGTGTTAATCACGGAGCCGAATTTGAGGTTATTGACCGTCATGACTCCCGAAGGAAGATTTGCGGGCGAATAGCCGGAAGCCGGAAGTCCGTCTTCATATTGTTCCGATACGCCGCTCCGACCATTTTCGTAGTAATGCCGGATATATCTTTTGCTCATTGTCGCAAGGCCCTGTTCGTCCGGAGTACCGTTATAGGGGTAGTCCGAATAGACTTCTATCTCCGGAACCGAGACATGAAAAAAATTCACGTCCACCCGTTCGCTGCGGTCAAACCAGATTTTGACAAACAGATCGGGATTCTGCACGCTTCCCCATGCGACATCATCGGGGCTGGCGTAGAAATATCCCCAGATTACACGGTCTCCGCCCGAAGTGCTGCCTTCGCCGCCTTTCTGCCAGACCGCATTCACAGAGCCTTTTTCAACGGTGCGAATAACCGCCCTGATCCAGAGATCGGAGGCAGCCTTGTAGCCGCCGTTTAAAAGCTGATAGCTTTCCCAGTCTCCGTCAATCTGCTTACGGTTAAGAGAGTCTCGCAAATCCGCATCCAATGTGTAAAGGGAATTCCGGCGAAGATCAAGTCCCTTATCCTCCCACATTAAACCGTATGACAGATATGTGAGATTGTTCAACTCCGGCGGAATACTCCCCGTCAACTGATTGTTAGACAAGGAAAGACCTTCTAAGGTTATATAATTACAAATTACTCCGT
>DYRK01000294.1:1290-5218 GCA_020718785.1 Desulfatirhabdium butyrativorans
CGGTACCGGGTTCGCCGAGCCAATTTGTATTATTTTTCCAATTTACGCCGTCCGTTGATTGTTAGACAAGGAAAGACCTTCTAAGGTTATATAATTACAAATTACTCCGTACCATGTACACTCGGTACCGGGTTCGCCGAGCCAATTTGTATTATTTTTCCAATTTACGCCGTCCGTGCTGTTGTAAAGGGCAATCAGGGCTTCCCTTTCGGTACTCGTAATATTTACGCTAAATTGGTTGTTGTCAAAACAATAACGAAGAGTAGGAAAATTAAGATTAACTACTTCAGAAGGAATCGTTCCCGTCAACTGATTGTTGCACAAATCAAGTTCTTTCAGATTTGTGAGATTGCCCAACTCTGGCGGAATACTCCCTGTCAACTGATTGTTGGACAAAGTAAGCCATTTCAGTTTAGAGAGATTTCCTAATTCCTGCGGAATACTTCCTATAAACTGATTATAGGACAAATCACAGTTGATTAGATTTTTGAGATTGCCCAACTCCGGCGGAATACTTCCTGTCAACTGATTATAGGACAAATTAAGCCATCCCAAATTAGAGAGATTTCCTAATTCCTGTGGAATACTTCCTGTCAATTGATTATAGTGCAAATAAAGCTCTGTCAGGTTAGAGAGATTTCCTAACGCCGAAGGAATGCTTCCCGTCAACTTATTGCCGGTTAAGTCCATTTTTGTCAGCTTTTTGAGATTGCCCAACTCCGGAGGAATAGTTCCCGTCAATTCGCTATGGAGCAAATCAAGTTCTTCCAGATTTGTGAGATTTCCCAATTCCGCCGGAATACTTGTCAGGTGGTTTTGAGATAGATGAAGCTCTCTCAGATTAGAGAGATTTCCCAATTCCGGCGGAATACTTGTCAGTCTGTTTAGAGATAGATCAAGCTCTCTCAGATTAGAGAGATTTCCCAATTCCGGCGGAATACTTCCTGTCAAATAATTGTTGTTCAAAATAAGTTCTTTCAGATTGAAGAGCTTTCCCAATTCCGCCGGAATATTTCCCTCTAACTGATTGGTATATAAAACAAGTTCTGTCAGATTAGAGAGATTGCCCAATTCTGACGGAATATTCCCCTTTAACTGATTGGTATGTAAAGCAAGCTCTGCCAGACTAGAGAGATTTCCCAATTCCGGCGGAATACTGCCTGTCAATTTATTGCAGCACACAATAAGTCCTGTCACATAATTCTCTGTTATATCACAGTTAACGCCATACCAATTACACTCAGTCCCGGGCGCGCCGAGCCAGTTTGTGCTGTCCTTCCAGTTCGGTCCGTCCGTGCTGTTGTAAAGAGCGATCAGGGCTTCTCTCTCGACAGCGGGAATTGCCGCAAAGATATTTCCGCAGGTGACTGCGAGCCATGCCGATACGATAAGGATTGCGGCTACACTTTTTTTCAGCATCTTGTCCTCCTTTTTGCTTTTCAGCAGGTTTGAAATGCTTATTCATTATAAGCGCGAAATACATTAACGTGAGTCCGACATAAAAATTTAAATTGTAAAATCAGAGGGCTTTTCTCCCCCCTTTTGTAAAGGGGGGCAGGGGGGTTCTCTGTAACCTGCTGAAAATCCCCCTTAATCCCCCTTTACAAAAGGGGAAAACGCAGGCTTATGTCAAACTCACATTACATTACATCTAACTCTATTTATGTCAAGCAAAAACCGAATGATGACCGGGATCCAGTATCTAACCTTTTGATTATAAAAATTATAATTCAATAGAAAGACAGGGAACCCGAGCAGCGGAGACTCCGGTACCTTTGCCCGCTGTGCACCGCGATTGATTGCGCTTTTTTTGTTTTGTCGTTCCGAATGGCTATTGTGAACTCCTCAGAATTAAATTAACCGGCTACTCTTGTAAAAGGAAAATTTTTATGCTATGAATCTGCCCGATCAGGCGGTGTCCTGTCCATTCTGAATCCCGGGAGGTCTTATGAAGCACGAAGAAATCAGCAAATCCATTGAAGAAAAAACAATGATCGTGGCAGAAGCTGCGGTGGAGCGGCAGTACAGCCTTCAGCCCGAAATCTGGAACCGTTACGGAGAAAGGGGGCGTGAACTGAGTGTCCGGGGATATGGCTTACCATATTCCTTATCTTACCGAGGCGGTCAGAGCATCGGATCCCTCTCCGTTTGTCAACTATGTCTTATGGGTCAAAGAACTGTTCAAAGGACTGAATTTTCCGGATGAGGCTTTGCCGGTCATGCTGGCATGTATGCGTGATGTGATTAAAGAGATATTTCCGGGAGAAGTGTCTGCAATGACAGCAGAATACATCGGGGCCGCGCTGCTGAAAGCGGATCAGAGCTTTGAAAAGCAGATATCCTTTATCCCGGATGAAGCTCCTCATGCGGAACTGGCAAAGACATATCTGAATCTGCTTTTGCAGGGAAAACGGCCGGAAGCTGCCGAATGTATTATGAATGCGGTTAAACAGGGTGTAAGCATAAAGGATATCTATCTTTATGTGTTTCAGGCATCCCAGTATGAAATCGGCCGGCTCTGGCATGGCAAGAAAGTCTCGGTGGCTCAGGAACATTACTGCTCTGCCGCAACCGAGCGGATTATGTCTCAGTTGTATGCCAGGATATTCGGTACGGAAAGGCGGGGCCGCACTTACGTGGGTGCCTGTGTGGGCGGAGAACTGCATCAGATCGGCTCCCGAATGGTGGCAGATTTCTTTGAAATGGACGGATGGGATACCTACTACATGGGAGCCAATACGCCGACTCCGGGCATTTTGCAGGCAATATCCGAGCATAACGCTGATATTCTGGGAATTTCTCTGTCTATGAGCTTTCACCGAAGCACCCTGGAAAATCTGATTCAGAGCGTCCGGAAATCGGAACATGCCGAAAAGCTTAAAATTATTGCGGGCGGCTATTCCTTCATTGCTGATCCGAATCTGTGGAAAGCTGTCGGTGCGGACGGCAGCGCAGACAATGCTGAACAGGCGGTGATACTTGCGAACCGTCTCGCCGATGGAAAGGAGTAATATAATATGCCTACCGGTGTATGCGGTATAAACTGCGATGTCTGCAAGCTGAGACTTGCGGGGGTCTGTTCGAGCTGCGGATCGGGAAAAAGCCGTGAAGCTCAGAAAAAGCTTGAAGCCCAGAGACAGATTTTCGGAAGCACATGCACTGTTTTAGCCTGTGCATATATGAATAATCTCGATTACTGCCTTCGGGACTGCAACTCCTTTCCCTGCGATAATTTTGCCTCGGGACCCTATCCTTTTGCTCATGGCTTTCTGAACATGCAGAAGAGACGCCGGGAACAAAGACCGCCGGCTTTGAACCATAACTCAATACCGGTTCAGGTTCCTCCGGAATACTGGGACATTCTGAAACAAAGAGATATAAACGAACTCTGCAATTTCACGCTTGCAGAGCCTCACGGTTCCGGAGGATTGACCTTTTGTTTTCTGCAAGAGAATATCTTCCTGGATATAGAAAATCGTTGTATCAGGCGGCTGGAAAACAATCGCCGGGAAAAAACAGATGATCCTCTTCTTGAACTGATCATACTTGTGTATTTCATCAATGTCAGATCGCTCTGTCCTGTGGGCAAGGACATTATCGGCGTCGGCGATCTCAGAGAATCGCATTTTTTCAAAGCCCCTCCTCATGAGTTAAAACTGGGTCATCTTTCGGAGCGTTACGGAACCGATCCGGAAGGATTCAGGGCAGCAGCGGAATATCTCAAGGGCAAACCGGTGAATATGGCGGATATGGCTTATATGTTTCTGCCTTTTCCCCGGGTGCCTCTGTATTATCTGTTCTGGAAAGGGGATGAGGAATTTCCTCCGCGCTTTTCTCTTCTTTTTGACCGGTCTGTTGAGGAATGTTTTGCGGCAGATGCGATCTGGGGGCTTGTCAACCGGGTATCTCTCGAACTGCTTAGAGGTCC
>DYRK01000294.1:5318-7332 GCA_020718785.1 Desulfatirhabdium butyrativorans
ATTCGATCAGATGATTCACGGAACTCAGTGCATCGTCGCTGTATTTCAGATTGTATTCTTTTACTTTTCTTAAATTCAGAGTAATATCTGTTCCAGCAGGAAACTGCACTTTTTCTTTGATCTCTGCCCCTGAAAGCACTTCCAGAGCAATTCCGGCAGCCTGTCTGCCGATGGTAGGGGTATCTGCCGAAACCGTCAGTATGACGCCGTATTGTGACAGAACATCATGATAAGAAAAAACAGGCTTTTTGTGAGCATCGCAGGTTTTCAGAACCTCGGAGAGAATATCTTTGTCACTCATCACCATAGGATCGGAAATCAGCCAGAAGGCTTCCACAGAAGGCAACAGGGCTTTCAAGGCTGAGATTGTCTCTTTGGAATCGGAAACCGGCCCGCCGATGATTTCGACTCCTATTTTTTTTGCCTCCTCTGCAGCCTGTTCAAACCATTCTTTGTTGTATTTTTCTCCGTACAGAACGCCGAGCTTTTTAAGATAAGGAAAAATATAGCGGTAGAGCATGATCTGCATTTCTGCGGAAAGCTCGCTGGACACGCCGTAGGTTTTCGGCGTCGTCGGCAGGCGAAGCCAGTTGATAATCGAAGTGAACACGACAGGTCTGCTGCCGGCATACCGGTTGGCAATAAGATATGCTTTTGTTCCGATACAGTAAATCAGATCGGGATGAGTGCCGGTCAGCGACTTTTCAATATCTTCAATCGTCTGTTTTTTATCTTCCAGATTGATTTCCGATATCGGATATGAACATACCTGTCTGAACTCTTCCTGAACCGACTTGTATTTCTCCACAGAAGTGTCGGAATTGATGATCATAATTTCAGGGATATCTCCGCCGACCGAAGATAGCGGCAGAAGAAGAAAAAAACAGAAAAATTTTATGTATTTCAGCATATTCATTTTACCCGGCATATCCGCTTAGTTTTATACAGAATATATACAGGTTTCCGGAAATTATTATCTCATCCCTGCTGTCTTGTGAAATTTAATTTCCGGAAATCCGCAGGTTGTATTAATTTTTTTTATCCGCCCAGTTTTGACGAATCAATCTGTTGCCAGTTATCCAATCCGAGCATTCTTATTTTCTTTTCTCCATCCGGGGTTTCAGGCATTTTCCGGATAATTGTTATGAGTTTTTCAGCTTCTTTTACAAAATTTTTAGGCGAGGCCAATATCAGAAAAAGGGATTCTTTGCCCTCTGCCACGATTTTTATGCTTTTATACAGCCCCGGATTCAATGTTTTCAGGGTGTCAAGCGCGCTTTTTGTTGTCAAAGCACACTGGCACATCCCGAATCCCACAGACATCAGCGCGTCAATATCTTTGGGTACTATCAATATTTTTGCTGCATTAGCAGCATTTTCATCATTGTTGAATATCTCTTTGAGAGTGCTTTGGGTATGCGGAATGCTGCTGGCAGATGCGATACGCCCTTTTTTTGCAATATTCATGTCCTCGGATCCCTCTTTGCACACCAGAACTCTTGTCTGATATATCGTGCCGTTACGCATTCCTGCCAATACAGGTTCAAGAGCATATTCCCTGCTGATATTATTGTAATGCCAGCTGGAGATAAGCAGAAGACATTTTTCTTTGCCTTTGATATGTTTTTCAAAAGCATCTCTGTCGCTGAAGGGCTGAAACTCATAAGGACCGAGCGCGGAAAGAAAACTGTCGAATTCCATTTTCAATGATTTGAAATTGTTGATATTTGTCTCGGAACTGTAAAAATAGACAACGGTCTTTTCCGACTCTGCTCCTGTCGCGGTTCCGAAGCTCAGAATCACGGCAAAAAAGAGAAGTTTCAATAACAGGATAGGTCTCAGAATATCCTGACAGTTCATAATATGTCCTTTTCAAAAAAAATCATTACCGTCGTTTTTCGGCCTGTTTTTCCGAAATCCGGCTATCCTCGGATGTGCCTGAACAGGCACTATGGCAGTTTTTCCCTGATCTTCCCGGCTTGCCGAATCTTATCATCTCATGTTACGCACCCTG
>DYRK01001023.1 GCA_020718785.1 Desulfatirhabdium butyrativorans
CAGTTCTGAAGAATTGTAAATTTTTCGGGTTATTTTGAAGGGCAACTATTTTTTTTTCAAAAAATCTTTTCTTTTTGTCATTTTTTGCTTGCAAATATTATACGTAGCACTACTTATA
This sequence comes from Desulfatirhabdium butyrativorans, assembly GCA_020718785.1. Taxonomy (GTDB): domain Bacteria; phylum Desulfobacterota; class Desulfobacteria; order Desulfobacterales; family DYRK01; genus DYRK01. The sequence goes on from DYRK01001023.1 coordinate 119, forward strand.
ATAATAAAAAGCGTTTTTAAACAGTGAAATGTGAGGTGGACAAATGTCGAAGATGTCAATCGGAGTACTGGAGGCGAGGCGGGGTGCGAGGCTCAAGGAGCTCGGGATGCTGGAGCCCGTGCTTCAGGGCACGGTCGATCGATAGGCGTCAGATGCGGAAACCCCGGATGCAGGTGCGCGCGGGGGGAGAAGCATGTGTCCAACGTGCTGACGCGGAAAGTCAACGGGAAGACGAAGTCGGTATATGTCCCCTCGGGCATGCTGGAGGATGCAAAAAAATGGAGCAGGGAATTCAGGAAGGCGAAAAAGCTTCTGAAGGAGATATCGGATTGCAGCGAAAAGATACTGAAGACGTTTGTGGCGACGGAAAGGGCAAAAAAACGAAACCTGGCCGCCGTCAGAATGAAAGACCGGCAAGCATAGTAGATGCCGACCAGATAAAAATAACGGTCGGACATTTTTTCAGGGAGGACCTGAACGGATGGATGGACGAAGTCCGCGAACCGAGGGAGCCGGAGCAGTGCACGTACAGTTCGCGGCATCTGTTCTGGCTTGGAATTCTGATGTTCCTGTTCCGGCTCGGTTCGAGACGCCAGCTTCTCGCCGAGAGGGGGACAGCCTCATTCCATTCCAACCTCCTCTCCCTTTCCGGCACCGACGAGGAACTTGTCGCGCATACTGACACCCTGAACTATCTTCTGGAACGGCTCGATCCGGCGGAGATGGAAATGGTCAAGGTCAAGATGATCAGGAGGCTTATTGCCGAGAAGCGTCTGGACGACTTCAGGCTTTACGGCGAATTCCTGGTGGCTGTTGATGGCACGGAACTTTTCTCCTTCAGGGAGCAGCATTGTGCGCAGTGCCTGAAAACCGGGCATTCGGGCGGATCCGTGACATGGAGCCACAAGATGCTCGAGGCTAAAATCGTATCTGAATCCGGACTTGCATTGTCGGCGTGCAGCGAGCCCATACAGAACGAGGGAGGCCTCTACGTCAAGCAGGACTGCGAGCTGAAGGCCTTCTACAGGCTGGAGAAAAAACTCAAGAGGCACTTCGCCCGCACGCGCATATGCCTTCTGTTGGACGGACTGTACGCCTGCAAGGAAGTCTTCGACATCTGCAGGCGGAACAACTGGAGCTTCATCATCGTGTTCAAGGAGGGGAGAATGCCAAACCTTCATGCGGAGGCTGTCAGAATCAGGAATTCCCGTCCGAAAAATTTTCTTTCAGTACAGAACGGGGATAACGGCTTCCAGGAGCTCTCATGGGCGCACAACCTGCCATACCACGGGCATGGTCTGCATGCATTGTTCTGCAAGGACCGCGTACAGGCCAAGGGAGCCGAATCGATAACGCACTGGAGCTGGATAACCGACATCCGCCCAGATGCCGAAAAC
>DYRK01000295.1 GCA_020718785.1 Desulfatirhabdium butyrativorans
GATCATCCGGTTTGTTGAAAAACACCTGAGTTCATGAATCATGTTATGCAGTCATTAAATTAATCCCCCTTTTGCAAAGTCGGGCAGGGGGGATTTCTCTGTCGCCGCTTTAAAAAAATCCCCCTTTACAAAATGGGGAAGCGGTAATGTTGCGTAACATGAGTTAATGGCGGGGCAGATCAGAGTCGCTGCTTTCTTCCGGAACTCCCTGGATTTCGCATTATTTATGAAAAGGCACTTCGCCGATCTTCTGGAACGGAAATTTTTTTTCTCCTGCTTCGGGGATATGAAACATCATTTTTCCGGACAGGTCATAAAATGACGATTTTTTTTTCAATACATCTCCCGCAGACCATTCCGGTTCGGAAAAACGGATTTTTACGGGAATATCTATGTTCAGGATGTCTCTTGCTTCGATGGCAGAAGCCGGTTTCACCATGCCTCGGACAAAATCTTTTCCGTCCAGACGGATATAATATTCCAGCCCGTCCAATTGTATCGGAAAATCATTTGTATTTTCCAGAGCGATAACGCAGACCGCGGCAGAGGGTTCAGTCAGAGATAAGCCGGAGATATCCACCTGTTTCAGCGAGACATCGGGCAGGTTCGGAGAGGCAATCTTTCCTTCGATGCAGTAAGGAACAGCAAAGGGTCCCACCCCCACAGTGCCGGATAAGCTGTATGCGATTTTATCTGTCTGAAGAAATCCCTCGGGATATCTGAATATCTCCGAGAGATTAAAGGTGATGGACAGTCCCACGGTTTCCGAACTCACTGATTTTAAAAGAATCCCTTTATCTGTCACGCCTTTTATGAATTTTTTGTCATCCACATTGAAATTATAGGCAATGTTTCGGATTTTCAGACTCAGCGGATTCGGATTTTCTACTTTAAAATTAAATATCGGCGTAGATTCGAATAAAGAACTGCTTTTCAGCATTATTCCTTTACATTTGACAATCGGTCTGTCAAGCAGTTCCTGTTCTGCAATCGCGGCACATCCCCCCAGCATCAGCGTTATCGCTGTCAGTACAAGTAAAACAGTGTTCCGAGTCATTTTGCCTTCCTGTAAAAAAAAGCTGTTTATAACGGATTTAGTAAAACGATTTTGCAAATCGTTTTACTATCTCATGTGACAGACATGGATTCCCGCTTTCGCGGGAATGACAGCAGAACAGGATAAACGCCTGAATCTGCATCAGGCTGCGTAACGTCAGTTACCATATCTGAACAAATCGTTTCACTCAAAGCCTTCACGGAGTTTTTCGCCGACCGTAAAACGATTTTGCAAATCGTTTTGCCATATAAGCGAGCGACCTTAAAGACTTATAATTTTTTTGCGGTAGAACAGGCATTTTTGCCTGTTCATGATAAGGTCAGACAGAAATGTCTGACCCACCGATATCTTATAAATCATAATGGTCAGTCGCTTATGAACAAATCGTTTCACTCAAAGCCTTCACGGAGTTTTTCGCCGACATATTTCAGCAGAACTTCCGTTGCTGCATGAGACAGTTGATCGCTGCAATAACCCTTTTTTTTCCGGACACAATGTCTCACATCTTTATGAGCCGTGATAAGAGTTGCCGGATATGCAGCCGCGTCCAGCATATCAAGATCATTCACTTCATCTCCCAGTGCAATAAAAGGCTCAAAGCCCAAGTCCCGGATACCGGATAATTTGCTCGGCATAAAGGGATAAACAAAGAGTTTCCGGTTTTCTCTATAGATATGCCCTGTTCTGCCTCTGCGAACCAAAACTTCTTCTACAATCTTTTCCGGCTCTTCCGCATACATCGGAATCATAAGTCCCAGACATTCCTCATAGCCGGATAAACGCTCCCAGTCAGGAAGCAGGCTGGTCACATCGTCCCATTTATCCTGATAATTAATCGCTTTCAAATATCTCCTTGAAACCAGACCGTTTTCCGTAACAAAGCCGCAAAATGAAACATTCTCAAGCTGACAGACCAATCCCTGAACGCTCTGCGCGTTTCTGCCTGTGGCGATAACTACCGGTATCAGATTGCTGATTTCAGCTAAAAGTTCCGCCGATTTTCCGCTCATGTAGCGATAACCGGACCGCCCCCATACCGGAATGCTTTGCGGTTCAGGATGCAGCAGGGTTCCGTCAAGGTCAATAGCCAATGCTTTATTACTCAAGTCTCTTGCAGCGAACATGCGGCCCGCGTCCTATATCTTTCCAATTCCCTGACATTATAAATTATTTTTACATTCCGCCGGTCTGCTAATAAGAGCAGCAGCGGATAATGTTCTCTCACATAAGCAGCATCATGAAGAAAGTAAATCATTTCAGGAGCCGCGTTTATCAATGCCCGGCAGACTTCATTGCTATGAAGCCTCAGCGATGTCTCTTTAAAAAAATATGCAGGGCGTGTGAAGCCTGCCGCTTCGGAAAATCTTTCGGGTTCGGGGCAATTCTTATGCCATGTTCTCACCAATTCCTCACGGCAATATTTACGGGGAAAACGGAAAGCTGCAAACAGGCTTTGGTCATCCACATAAAATGTTCTGGAAAATCCGAGTGTTGCCGCGCCGGTAAAACATGCCGAAGGGCAGAATATATCTTCCTGTGTTCCTGAAAAATCCGCCCATCCCCAGGGGTCAATCAGAACTGCGAGCGGTCCTGCTCCTGATTTTGCAAGCTCACGCGATACGCCGCCTCTGCCTGTCCAGCCGTCCACAAAGATAATTTTACGCTCCGGATAATTCTGCCTCAGAGATTCCAGTGCGACCCGGTCCGGTCCCAATCCCGCAAACAAAGACAGCGAAACTGCCGCAGCTCCCGGAATCAACTGACACAGCCAGTCTGCAATCGGAACCCCTGCTCTGAGAATAGCTGCAAACACAAGATTTTTTCCCTCCGGCTCCCAATGTGAAACAGCCTTTGCCAGACCGCAGGCAGCGGCTTTGACAGCTTCATTATTAATAAGGAAACGTACTGCTTCCCAGAAATCATCACTCAAATCAGGTTCGGGCGAAGGAAGTGACCAGAATGTATTGTTTCCGTTATATGCCTTATTCAGCGGACGAAAGTATTGATAATCCTTAAACGGATCAATCTCTTCCCGGAACTGAACATAAACAGCCTGCCCCCACAAATTCTCATTTCTCACTCTTCAATATCCGTTTGACAGAAAATCCCTTTTCATACAATAAGTTTTCGACTTCAGCGGCTATGTCGTTATCAATGGGGTCATTGAGAAGATAAAGCGGGGAACAGAGGGTATGATAATTATAAAGATAATACTTTCCGGCTATATCCAACCGGCTGAAAATATGTCTGTTATCTATTTTCCACGGACTTAAAGTGATATGATGAAGAGACAGTTCCGGGTTTTCCTGCACAAATTTCAGACCGATATCGACAGCCTCGCCTATTACCAGCAAAGCCCCGCGCAATCCCCTGTTCAGGACAGGCAGAATAACATCCGGCAGGTTTCGCAGCGCGGGTCTCTGAAGAGGAAAATGCCAATTTTTAAGGCCGGTTTCATCGGGTATCTGCATTCTGTTTTTCGGAGGATCATCATTTTTCAGCAGCCCGCCCGCAGGGAAATCCTCATCTTTATGTTGAAAACGAAGTAAGGTACGGGTAGAATGACTAATGCCGTGTTCGTGCAGAACAGACCGAAATTGATCCGTGTCATCCGTATTGCGGGTGTCCGCAATGGCAAACAGCCGGATTCTGAATACCTTCATCGTGTTGCATAATTTCAAAGCCAGCCGGAGGATAGTCCGGCCCGTTGTGATTTCATCTTCCACAAACCATAATTCCGAGGGATTGCGACGGGGAAGCGGCAGAACGTGATCCGGACCGTGAGAGTGGCTTTCCCTGAAATGAATGCCGTCGGAAGGTCTTCGTGTGGAACACACCCAGTCTGCACAGATATTCTGCTCCCTGAGCATCTGATGGAAAAGAGCGGAAAGCACAATTCCCGACTCCGCAAGTCCTATAATCAGCGGATGACGGGATATTCCCTGTTCGGAGAGACTGTCCCTCGCAAGCTTTTCCAGACACCGCTTCCACCTGCACAGCATTGAATGGTTTATGGCTTTCAGTTTGCCCAGACAGGAAAAGGTAACGGCATTTTGCCGCCGCGAATTATTTTCCCTTTTCAGGTGATAAATATCTTGTGCCGGGTTGATTCTGTCCATTTATTTCTCACTTCTCATTTCTCACTTCTCAATAAACCGTAGTATAAGTATAAACCTTGCAAATCCTCCGCCGGGAGTCCTGAACCGGGTAAGGCGCGGGAACATTTGCAGGGATTTTCTCTCCGTGTCCGACAATCTCCGTATCCACGCGGAAACGCGGATTATCATCTTTGCCTTTTGAAATAAAGGATTCGATATATCCGGCAACCGAGCGGGCCCGGAATTCCGAAAGCCGCTGATTTAAAAACTGCCGGCGAGCAGGCTGAATCTGAGGAACCTTATCTTCAACGCCGTCCATCAGACCTTTTATCCGTTCCGTTCCCTCGGTAAAATTCACCTCATCCGTATAACCCACTGTTTTGACTTTTGCAGCAACTTTTTTATCAGGATGTTTGCCGAGATATGTTTCCTTGTCCGCGACAACTTTTTCAAGAAAACTTTTAAGACCATCTTTTCCTTTATCAGACAGTTCATACTTGCCTTTGTCAAAGGAAATGTCCGATTCCAGAGTCTTTGCGCTGCTGGTCTGAATACTGTAGGTGATCTGCAGGATTTCTTTCAGATCCTCCAATACGGTATTCAAAGAAAGCAGTTGTTCATCTTTTTCCACCTTCTGCACCTGTGCCACTACGCTGTCTAACTTCGGAACATAGCCGGTCAGAGGATTGTCGCTGTCCCCTGCGGTTTTCTGTTCGAGTTCTTTTCTGGCTTTTTTCGCCAGTTCGCCGATGGTTTCCACATAAAATCTTCTCAGAATCTTTCTGGATACCTCAAGGCTTTGTCCCGCAGTTTCAACAGCTTTGTCTCTGCTGGATTTATTCAGCAGTTCTTCTGCTTTTATAAGAGAAGATTCGGCTGCTGCATACTCTTCGCTGTAAACATCTTTTATTTCCAGACTCTTTACGACCTCGAAATGTTCGCGGGCATCGGACACGCGCCTTGCTGCCTCTTCCCGTGTGAATTTCATCGAACATCCGAATATAAGAGTCACCGCAAGGATACATATCCATGCGTACTGCCGTGATAGCTGCATGTTCCCTCCTGATGTGAAAGATTTTTCATTTTAAAAAGATACATAGTTTCTTTGCATTGCCTTGTCTGACAGGACAAGCGGGACGCTTATCCTACTGTTTCGGCGACTGATTATCTGTCTGCCCGGCAATTTCTTTTTCCATATTTTCCCTTGTTTCTCTGACGCGGTCAATTTTTTCCAGAATTGCAGCATCTTTTATCGGAAGCTGTTCGTAAAGGCTTTCGATTTCTTTAAGATCACCGATAATTGTTTTCATCATCGGAATCTTATGACTGCTCACATCCGCGCCCTGTTTTTCCTCTGTCCTGAGTTTCTCATAGACCTCAAGTTCTTGGGAAAGCTTCTGTGTGAAGGGTTCGAGCTGTTCTGCGATGATCAGATTTTCCAGTTTGCCGAACCGGTTCTGAATCTCCCAGAACTCCGTTTCATCGGGGAGATACACGGCTTTATTGTCTTTCATATATTGGGCAATGAGCAGGTAGTTTCCGTAAAGGTTTTTCGATTCTCTGTAGTTTTTCCGGTCATATTCATTATTCCCAGCCGAACCGAAATATTTGAGAATATCATGGATTTTTACCCATGCCCGGCGGTTTTTTGGGTCTGTCTTCAATACTTCCTTATAGGTATCAAAGGCATTTTTTTCTTTCGGCAGGACAAACGAGCCAAGTGCAAACAGACTGTCAGCCTCTTTCAGCAGATTCTCAAGTGATTGGGCAATAGCTTTGAGTTCTTTCAGGCGGTTATGTATTTCCCGCGTGACCGGAGATGACTCAAGACTCGCATCCCCGAGGGACTGTGACATATACGAAGCAATCAGCAGGTATTTTCGGTAATAAAAACCTGCTTTCAGAAAAGCATTTTTTTTGTACGCCGTGTTTCCCCATATTTCATACCGCTTGCCCATTTCACGGATTTTTTCGCGTGCATGCTGATTTTCAGGATCCGCGGCTAATACGGTTTTATATATCTCAAAGGCATTTTTTCCCGCGGGAGTCGTAAAATAAACCTGATCGAACAGAGCGTCACCCTCTCTGAGCATGTCTTCCGCAGGTTTTACGGTATTGGCTTCCGACTGTTTCAGAAATGTCTCCATTTCCCGGAAATCATCTTCCAGCGCACGGTCGCCGAGCGTATTCAGGGCATAGTGTATGACAGGAATACATTGCTGATAAAATTTTACCGCTTTGTCATGATCATCTCCCACAGAGGCATTTTCCTGCTTGCAGAGTCCCGCAATTTCACGGATTTTTTTCAATGCGTGAATGTTTTCGGGATTGATCGTCAGTATTTCTTTATATCGCTCAAAGGCATTGTTTTTTTCCGGAGCGGCAAACTGCCGCTGTCCGAAAAACATATCCCCTTCTTTAAGAAGTTTTTCAATCCGTTCTGCCTGAGGGTTCAGTTCAAATCCGACCTCGGACACCTGACCCGATTCCACCAGTACCGATTTTGATTTTGCCGGGTAGCCCTGAGCCTTTACCCGCACAAAGGTATCGCCGACAGGGACAGCTTCCGCGGTCAGAGGTTCACCCGGCTGTGCGGTTCCCTCAAGCGTGTCGTTGATATAGACATCTGTGTTAAGAACATCGGTTATAATCCGGATGCTTCCGGAGGGTAAAGGGTTGAGCAGGGTGAAAGCGGTCTGTCCCGCAGACGTTTCTCCCCGCGTATCGGTCATTGTCGCGGTCACCGTAACCTGAGCCGATTCTCTTTCAATACCTTCCGGCAGGCTGTATGTCACCTCGGAGCCTGCGGCATCACCTGAGAATCCGCCCGGTCCTTCGATATTCCATGAAAACTTTCCATCCTGTATGTCTGTCAGAACCTTTATCTTTACAGCTTTCTGTCCGGCACCGAGGCTGATCTTTTTTATATCCGGGGGATCGGTGACAAGCTTCAGCACGGTCTGGGCGCGTGCCTGACCGCCCATGAAGATCAGACAGGGAAACGATAAGACAAACAAGGTGAAAACTATCTGTTTTCTATACATTTTCAATAGTTCCTCCCTATATGACGATATCAGATATGATTATAAAAATGTTTTTTTATACAGTTATCGGACAAAATAATCAAGCGATTTCCTCGTTC
>DYRK01001024.1 GCA_020718785.1 Desulfatirhabdium butyrativorans
GAAAAGTAGGGGCATGTCGGAGACATGCCCTTGCCTCTGTTTCAGCCGAAATTATGAACTCGTCTAGACTTTTGACAGGCATCAAGCAGATGCCGGCGCATAAATCCTCAGAATTGTCGAAATTCGAGATATATCTCTGATTTTTTAAGAGTCAATAATATCAATCTATTATAAAAAGTCTAGACGAGTTCTATAAAAAAGAACCGTAGGGGCATGTCGGCGACATGCCCTCACTTCCCGTAGAACGATTTTGCAAATCGTTTGTTCTGCGTTGCTTTGTCTGTAATTTCAAACGATTTGCAAAATCCTTTTACATGGCTGCTCATGCCCTGCCGGAGAGAGATATTTCCTGCAATCTCTTAGCCTTTGCCAGCTTTGTTCTGATGATAAGCGTCAGCCCTGCCGCGGCAAGAATCAGAAGAATACCTAAAATCGGACGATATATTACCCACGCGGTTGCAACTGTAATGAGAGACAGTACAGCAGATATAAGGAATGCGATGATTCCGGTTCCTACCCCCGCAATATCTCCCATGACAGGAACAATATCTGCGATCACCGAAAGAAGTCCGAATACCATTTTAAGCCCGATCAGCATCAGGATAAAGCCCGCGAGACGCAGAAGCCAGGTAATAATCACATTTGTCTCCTGAGCTTTCTGAAACATCTCTTCTGCACTGCAAATGCCGGTTCTCAGCAGTTCTACAGTACCGCCTGCCTGGGTTCTGTAAGGTTCGAATGTGTCTTTGATCTGCTTTGCGACAATGCTTATATCCGTGGGGCTGACAGTTTTGAAAGTTATACGCATATCTCCGATCCGAGGGGAAACCGGGTCATTGCCGATGTAGAATCCGTTTTCTGTACGTCTGGCTTTGTTTTCAATGCAGACCGGTATGCGTGTCTCAGCACCGGAGATAAAGGGAGAGAAATTGCCGATACTGCCTGTAAGCGATTGGGGCAGAGTGAACGCGCCTATTGTTATCTTGCCGGCAGTAACAGTTCGTGACGAGTAAGGCATGGACTCGGGATTCCGATGAGCTTCGGGTCTGTTGAAACTTTCTGAACGGATCGGTCTCTCATCCCATGTTTTGCTGTAGGAATACGTTGTGACAGTCTCGGTGCCGCCTCCCAGCTTTTTTCTTGTTTCGGTATGAACATCTTCTTTCCATTGATACATCTCTGCAATCCGTTGCAGTTTCAGGGCATTGACCGAAATGCCGAAGGGTTCGTCGGATAAAATCTCATCCGTGACCGCCCGGCCCGATGTATGGACAAGTCTGCCTTCGTTTTCCGTATCCACCCGATCTGCCGAAACAGAAACAACGATTCCGGAGCCTTCTTTCAGTGTCTTATATCTCTTTACAGCCCTGCCCTCGTTCCAGAAGAGCAGAGGAAAGGCGGCAATGAAGAAAATCAATCCGAAAACAATACTTTTTACTGAGTCTCCGATACGGCTGAACCAGGATTGCTCCGTGACTTGGGTATAGCGATCTTCCGACATATTTTATCTCC
>DYRK01001025.1 GCA_020718785.1 Desulfatirhabdium butyrativorans
CCCTGCAAAATGCAAAAAACCGCTGCGCTCTATTTTTGCACTCCGGATGATATTTCGGGCAGTATATAAAAAGGTAAAACAGAAATCAAGAAAAATCTCTGATCCTGAAAATCAGGGTTCAGACCTTTTCACCGGAGTTCAAATAATAGTAAAGGGAGATCTTCGTTGTATTTCATAAGATTTATAGATTTCAAGCTCCGGAATAATCTTTTTTGCATAGGCTTCCACAGTCGGATGAGCGGAATGCGTGATAATCAGAGGATAGATTTTTGCCCGGACATGCCCGGACACCCGCTGTATGAGTTTCTGAAACCGATCCGCATCTTTTTTCCCGAACTGGGATTTGCTCTCGCCGATCACATACACCTTTTTGCCGTTTTCCAATCCTTCCCCGTAGACATTGATTTCATCGTCTTTTCCGTCGGCATAGACTATGTAACGCCTGTCCATGACCTGAATATCAATGCCTTTCTTTTTCTTCAGTATGTCCGGAAGAGAGGCGATGGCTTCGTCTTCCAGAAAATATCCGAAAGAATTCGAAAGCCCGCCCAGTTCTTTTGCCATCCGATCCTGTTTCTTAACCACCTCCCCCAAAGTTTCTTCGGTTCTCTTCTGAGCCTCGGCAAGCTCTTCCACCCGCAATTCGGTTCTCTTCTGAGCCTCGGCAAGCTCTTCGACCCGCAGTTCGGTTCTCTTCTGAGCCTCGGCAAGCTCTTCCACCCGCAGTTCGGTTCTCTTCTGAGCCTCGGCTAATTCGAGCATTTTATCGCCCAGAGCAGAAACTATATCCTCCAGCCTGTTAAAATCACTTTTTGTAGCCCTGTCTGAAAATTCTCCCCTGAGCTGATCTATAATTTTCATCATAGAGAACCGGAGTTCCGCCGGAAGTTCTTCGACCAAATTATTATATGATATCATAAAAAATTTTCCTTTCGGATCAGATAATGATGAATCATTGCTATTTATCTGCGATGCCCGGTCCGGCTACTTTTCTCGTCTCGGGTTCGTTATCATCCGATCTCTTGAAATCGGGACCTAAGATTTCCTCCCTGATCTGATCCAGAATTTTCCTCATAGGTAAGCGGATTTCCGCCGGAAGTTCTTCAATTAACCGATCATACACTTTATTATATGATTCCATAAAAATCTCCTTTCGGGTCAGATCGAACATGCCGAATTTCATTGACAAGTTGAACAGGCAAACAACTGTCTGAACCCTGATTCTCAGGATTAAAGGATTTCCATGATTTCTGTCAAGCCGATTGAACATGCCGAATTTCATTGACAAATTGAACAGACAAAACACAAATCCTGCAAATCCTTAAATCCTGTAAATCCTGATTCAGACAATTTGCATCTAATCCCTGCTTAGACATAATCCCTGTAGATGATACACGCAACTGTCCGAACCCTGATTTTCAGGATTAACGGATTCGCATGATTTCTGTCAAGCCGATCGAACATGCCGAATTTCATTGACAAGTTGAACAGGCAAACAACTGTCTGAACC
>DYRK01001026.1 GCA_020718785.1 Desulfatirhabdium butyrativorans
GATCAGGCATGGTCTGTTGTCTGCTTATCTGAAACATCAGCTTAAATATCCGGAGGTTAAAATGCTCCTTGCATAGCTCCTAAAGTAGGGCTTTTGCGTAAGTCCTGATGATAAAACAAGTAGTAGTCTGCGTTTCTCCGCTCTCAAACAAAGCTAAATCAAGAATTAAAGAATGGTTTCAAGAAGCAAATTATTATGGAGATTAACTCCTAAGAAAAGGGGCAAGTATCGAAAATTAGAAATTTGAATATTTCAGCACACTCCCACGCAACACCCGATATGTTCCCCCCCCCCTTGACAATACTTTCAATCAGAATCATAGTGAAAAATATGAAAGGCAATACATCTCAGACAACCAAAACCCGATGGCATGAACTTCTCGGAGATATGCTTGAAAAACTCCTTGTTCCGGTGGGAATTGATGCGGCGGTCATGGGCGGTCATGAGTAAAAGAGACCGCAGAATGGACGCCTGAACAGCGTGAACGTCTGTCTGACGGCATCAGGGACATGGAAGCCAAAGATATTCTCATTAAATTCAAATATACCGAATCTGTCAATGAACATGCTCTGCGGCAAAGCATTGGCTACGATCATTTTTATAAAAAAGCCCGTTGTCTCTCCGAAAAAGATGTTCAGACCTTTCTTGTCAGTTCCCGAAGTCCGGGAAAGGAGTTTCTGCGTCAGTGCGGATATGAGGCAACAACTCATGCGGGGTTGTATCGCAGCATCAATCCGGTAATAAAAATGGTTCGGATATTGTCTCTGAATGAATTGTCAGACGAGCTTCACAATGCGTATCTGAAATGCTTTGCCAGCAGAAGGCATCAGAAACATTCGGCATTTGACATCCTGAAACGCTGTGTTTTCTCATTTTTGGACGGACAGATTCAGAGGGTGCTGATGGGGCTTGTGTATTTTTGAAGAAAATAAAGCGCAAACGGCACTAATCACTTCTATAGCAAACTGATCGGCATCCTTTTGCGCTTCTATTCTTTTGCTGCTAATTCAATGTTGTTTCTCAATCCTCACCGCGCAAGCCTTGTACTCAGCCGTCAGCGTAATCGGATCGAAAACCGGATTGGTGAGCCAGTTGGCATTGCCGTCTCTGAAATGGAATGCCATCCACACCATGCCCGGTGGAACTTCCGAAGTTACTTTGGCTTTCACAATCACCTGACCGCGACGCGAACTGACCTTGATCATTTCTCCGTGAGCAATATTCAATGCCTGAGCATCTGTCTGAGCAATATCCGCAGTTTCTTCGCCCAGAATATCGTTCAAGCCTTCGCAGCGACCGGTCTGAGTCCGGGTGTGATAATGTGCAAGCCGTCTTCCGGTACTCAGCACCAGCGGATATTCGGCATCCGCCACTTCCGCAGGCGGCGTCCACTCCACAGAATGGAAAATACCTATAGCCTATTTCATTTGACTTCATACTAAATTTGTGCTTATATATTTAGGACTTACGCAAGAGTCATTTTAACCTCCGGGGATTTAAGCTGATGTT
>DYRK01001027.1 GCA_020718785.1 Desulfatirhabdium butyrativorans
TCCAGAAGCAGAACTTTCGGCTCCTGCGCCAAAGCTCGGGCAATCACGACTTTCTGCATTTCGCCGCCGCTTAACGAATGGACAGGCCTTAATGCAAAGGGTTCGAGATTCATCTCAGCCAGAATCTTTTCAACTATCTGAAAATCTCTCTCGCCGACAGTCCATTGAATATGGGGCTTGCGCCCGAGCAGAACCGCATCGAACACGGTCAGCGGATCATCAAGATATTTCTGAGGCATGTACGCCATGCGTTTGGCGATTTCTCTGCCTTTCATCTTCAGAATTTCTTCGTCATTCAGAACTACCGAACCTTTATGGGGATTCAGTATCTTGTTGAGACATTTCAGAAGCGTGGATTTGCCCGCGCCGTTTACTCCCAAAATGCCCAGTATCATGCCCTTATCCAATTGAAATCCGATGTTTTCCAGCACCGGATGGCTGTTGTATGAAAATTCGATACCGGCTACTGAAATCAGCATCGCTTTCCTCCCTGTATCAGCAGATATAAAAACAAAGGTGCGCCCATAAACGAAGTCAGAACTCCGACGGGCAGATTTCCTGAACCGATCAGCACTCTTCCGGCTGTATCTGCCAACAGCAGCAATGCCGCGCCGATGCCGCAGGAAAAGGGAATCAGCAGACGGTGATCCGCTCCGACCATGCGTTTGGCAATGTGAGGGGCAAGCAGTCCCAGAAAAGCAATCACGCCGTGAAATGCGGTGATAACAGCAGCCACAGTAGCGGCAATCATCATGCCTCTGAACCGGAGCGATTCTACAGACACGCCTAATCCTTTGGCGGTCTCTTCGCCGGATAACAGGGCGTTTAAATTCCAGAAATGAAAGCTGACCCAAATCGAAACCGCAATCATCATCACGGTCATTACGCCGATTTCCTTCCAATTGGAACGCGCCACATCTCCGAAAGTCCAGAACAGCGCTGAAGCAATCTGGGTTTCTGTGGCAAAATACTGAACCAGAATCGTTCCGGAGTGAAATAAGGAAGACAGGGCAACTCCTGCCAAGATAATAGTTTCCGAAGAGATTTTTTTCAGTTTTGCCAAAAGCAGAATCATCCACGCTGTTCCCATTGCGCCGAACGCCGCAAAGAGTGTGACCGAATACATATTCTGGAAATTGAACAGGATAATACCGGCAACCGCGCCGAAAGCCGCGCCCTGACTGATTCCCAGCGTCGAAGATGAAGCGAGCGGATTTCTGAGCAGCGACTGCATGAGAAGACCGGAAAGCGCAAGCCCCCAGCCTGCCACAATCGCCGCAACAATCCGGGGCATCCGGATATTCCAGACCACCAGATGCGGATTGCCTTCTGCATTGCCGATAATTCCTTTAATGACGCCTGCCAGCGGCAACTGATATGCGCCTTTGGAAAGCGCATAAATGCCCAGCAGAAGCGTCAGGGCAATCAGAAAGACAAAAAATATACGCTTCCGTCTGACCTGCTGATGATATTTGGCTGTAGTGCTGCTAAGATAACAACTCATATTT
>DYRK01001028.1 GCA_020718785.1 Desulfatirhabdium butyrativorans
TCTGACCTGCTGATGATATTTGGCTGTAGTGCTGCTAAGATAACAACTCATATTTAGAGCCTTTGGATTGAGAAGTGAGGAGTGAGAAGTGAGAAATAAAATACTTCTATTTCTCACTTCTCACTTTTCATTTCTAACTTCCCGCGCATCCTCTGCACAATACCTGATCCCCTTTTTTCTGAGTTTTGGATGGCATTGCCGGTTCTTTGCAGCACGAGCAGATGACAGACGGCTCAATCCGTGCTTTTGACGGCATCTGTTCTTTTGCAGATGCGATGTTGAAAAGTTCCTCTACGGGTTTTTCCAGAATCAGACAGCTCCTTTCAAAATGAAGGGTTTCAAAGCGTTTCTGCTCTTCCTGATTTGCCGAACCGCCCATGACTTTCTGCAAGAGTTCACGATGTTCATCTCCGAGGTCCATTGCACCCGGTTTCAGAACGATTCTCAGGCCCTGACCGGTTTTCCGGCTGAAGAATGTGAAAGCAATTTTGCCGTAGTCTCTGTAGAGGAAATTTCCTTTGCCGAAGGTGCATCCGGTAATCACCTGAACCGCATCCGAACAGCACGCGTCGGTCTCGACAATTGCAGCGATTTCCTCATCTTCGGCGCGCTGCTCATTGAGCATTTCCATACCGGCTTTGGCAGCTTTGTAGCCGATAACCAATCCGGGACAGACATGCCCGTGAAAATCCGCACATTTTTTGAAATCTTGGCTTTCCATGATTTGCTTTGCAGTCATAATTTTTTCTCCTTTATTTTTCAGAATGTCAGTTTGTTTATTGCTCATCCTCAAGCATGGCATGAATTTTTTCCATCCATTCCGGGCGTCTGGGATTTTCAGCGCCGTGATATGCCTGCACATAAGGCTTGATGTCAATGACCGGCGAGCCGTCAACAGCTTCAAGCCCCTGTACTTTGAGGATATTGCCCTTCTGCTCGATCAGCTTGACCGCGGTGAGCAATACCGGATTGGGTCTTGCCGGACTGCATGTGGCAAAAATGCCTTTTTTCGGAACATCTTTCAGCCCCATCGGATGCACTTTGGTGAGCTTGCGGCTCTCAGCCGGAACTTTGTGCGCCCAGTACAGAATATTCAGATGCGAATAGCCTTCAATGTCGTCCAAAAGTTCTGTCAGAGAAGGGTCAATCTCAATCTCTGAAATCAGGGTTCTGATTTTATCCCGCTCTGCCCGGACATATTTCAGCTTTTCTTTCAGGGTGATGCCTTCGCTGTCCGAGCACAGCACCGGCGCTTTGATTTCACTTCTGATGATGCCTACCGGTTTTAAAACAATTTCGGAAAAATTCATTTGTATCACTCCGTGTTTCCGGTTAAAAAAAGGGGTACGGGGTACGGGGTCAGAGGTTCGGTCCCGAGCTGAAAACAGACCCTCCGACCCCGAACCTCATACCCCGTACCCCGTACTCACTTCTCAGTTCCAAGTCATTCATCGCCTCGGTCATCCTGCGGGTATAAGCATTTTCAGGAGAAGCAAGCACCTGTTGG
>DYRK01001029.1 GCA_020718785.1 Desulfatirhabdium butyrativorans
CATCCCGTGAAACCGCGGGAAATGCTCTGCCGCTTTCAGACGCTTTTTTCTCCATGTACTTGAAACGCTTCTCAAATTTCATGGTGGAATCAGCCAAAGCAGTTTCAGGATGAATTTTGGCAAACCGCGCCACATTCACAAGCGTAAACAGCACGTCCCCGAATTCCATCGCGACTTTGTCACGGTTTCCGTTTTCATCTGCCCGTGACAGTTCGGTTTTCAGTTCGGACCATTCCTCTTCGGCCTGCCGCATCACCCCGGAAATATCATCCCAGTCAAAACCGGTTGCCGCGGCCCGTTCGGCAATTCCGTATGCCCGCATCAGCGCGGGGAGTTTGGGAGGAACAGAATCCAGCACAGACTTCTGTCCTGCATGATTCTTTTCTTTCATCTTGAGTTTCTGCCAGCGTTTTTTGACATCCTCCGCGTCGCTTACGACATCATCGCCGAACACATGAGGATGGCGATGAATCATTTTTTCCGTAATGACACGGGCAGCATCTTCAATGTCAAAATCTCCGCTTTCCTTAAACAGTCCGGCAATGAACAGAATTTGAAAAAAAACATCCCCCAGTTCCTCACAGATTTGTTCGGGGCTTCCGGATTCCACAGCTTCGAAGAGTTCATAAACCTCTTCCACCAGATAAATCATTATTGTCTTAGGAGTCTGTTTTCGGTCCCATGGACAGCCGTTTTCCCCTCTCAGGGTGGCTATCAGATCAATTAACGCTTCGATATTTTTAGGATTCATAAAAGTTTCTCGGATAGGGAAGGTGATACACAGACAGGAGTTATGCGGTTGAAATTTGTGTTTGAAAAAAAATCCGAGCCGCAAGCCGGTCGCTGAAGCTCCCGGCTCTTAGCCGACGGTCAGGATTTGGTCTTCCAGGCTTTCTTGAAGTGTTCTATCTTTGCCGCGAAACTGCGCTTCATATCTTTGGGAACTACCTCGGACATTTTTTCGGAAAGCAGAATCACCCGCGGGGCAAGCATGGAATTTTTGATAATCGGCGCGCCTTTGGGCAGAAATGCCGTAAAAGTCATCAGCAGAACGGAGGCGATCAGCGTTCCTTTAATCAGTCCGAATACCCCGCCGGCAACCCGGTCTAACCATCCGAAGGTGATTATTTTAAGCAGATACTTGATAATCGCGCCCAGAATGCCGATAATGACAAATATGCTGATAAAAATAATCAGAAAACTCAGAATATTCAGATACCCGGTATCTGATATCCATTTTGAAAGATAGGCTGTAAGATAATTATAATAGGTATAGGCAGCATAAAATCCTGCCAGAACACCCGCGATGGAGGACAGTTCTCTGAAAAGCCCTCTGAAAAGCCCCATTGTCAGACAATACATCAATATCACTACGATTAATATATCAAGAGTATTCATATCACCTGTATTTCTTTTCAAATGTCAGCAGATTGAAAGTTTTCCCGAAATACTTCGGAAATGCTCGCCTGGGATTGACAAATCCCAGGCATTTCCGGCGGATTTGTCA
>DYRK01000296.1 GCA_020718785.1 Desulfatirhabdium butyrativorans
ATTCAGGCAGAATCCACGCTCTCGCTACAGAAAGAGCGGTCCCCGGAAGTTTATCAAAAATCCATCGGGATCATTGCTCAGGAAGCAGGGAATATGTCAGCCATTATTAATCAAATGCTGACTCTTGCCCGTGCGGATTCCGGGAAAGCGCATCTGAAATTCGAGGAAATCGCCCTTTCCGAATTTATCCGGGAAATTTGTTATGATGTGGAAATCCTGTGCCGGGAAAAACAGCTCGATCTGAAAACGGATTTGTCTGAAAATGTGTCTGTAAATGCAGATAAGCGAAGCCTCATAAGGCTGATGTACAATCTCATCGGAAATGCCGTCAGATATACTCCCGAAGGCGGAACCATATCTATAAACGTTCAAAGGCATGGCAGCGAAGCTGTCATATCGGTGCGTGATACGGGCATCGGGATTCCTCCCGATGCCATTTCCCATATTTTCGAACGATTCTACCGTGTGGACAAAGCTCGGTCCAGAAGCGAAGGCGGCAGCGGACTCGGGCTATCCATCTGCGAGAATATTGCCGAAGCGCATAAAGGGCGTATCGAAGTGGAAAGTCTTGTCGGCAAGGGCAGCGCGTTTCATCTCAAGCTGCCGATTTCGGAAAGTTTCCGAAGGATGTAAACAGCCTCATGGATTCCGATTTTTCCGTCGTTGTTGACATCCGCACAAAGAAAAATACCCGAAGAATTAATATCTCCCAACGCTTTCAATGCAAGAATGAAATCCGCAAGCGTAATATCTCCGATGCCGTCAATATTGCCTTTGATGCAGGTTTCCGTATAAGTTTCGGACACAGTTACGGTCTGTCCTGAGACAATAATGGTGACGGTCTGTTCCGAGGGCGCAGTCCATCCGCTTACGCTGCTGAAAGTAACCGTATGATTTCCCACGCTCAGGTCGGAAACCGTTGATCCGCTGTCCTGCCATTCGCCGCCGTCAATCTGCCATTGTGCGCCAGCACTGACCGCAGTTGCAGGAGATATAGTCACGGTCAGGGAGCTGGTTTCATCAGCAGACAATTCCGCATCCCGAACCAAGCGGACATAGTTAGAAGCACGTTGGGAATCGCCCTGGGGACCGAGTCCGTAAGCGGTTCCGCCGCTGCAAGCGGTACCTATTGTTACTATTCCGCTCGCTGTCTTGGGATCGCTGCGCTGTGCGCCTGCACCGTGAACGTCGTAGAGCGTGTAGCATGTAGCTGAAGCATCTGCTTTTTGCCAGCCGCCGGCTCTGCCGAAAGCAATATATACCCCGGCCCCCATGCCGTTATACGTCGCATGGGTAGTACTTGCCCAGTACCAGGGATAATCATCCTTGCCGTCTTCATTTGTAATTTTTGTGCAACCGAAAACCGGATCTATTGCGGCAGAGCCTGTGGTATCCGGCGATCTCGTGTAGTCAAGGATGCTGTGAAGTTCTTTGGCATTCGGAAGCCGCCAGTCATTATGACCGAGGTAATTCTGATCGTTCTTTGTCTGAATGTATGCCAGAGCTTCCTGCCAGTTCAATCCCGAACCGCTGTCTGCTTTTGACCACATCAAGCCCGTAGCCTTATCCGTAATTGTCTGATCGCCATTGTCCTCAAAACTGTTGATGCCGTAGCCGGTATTGCCCCGCACCAACTGCACGAAGAAAGTCTTCTCAGAGCCGCCGGGCATGGTAAGATCATAGCCCTTGATCCGCCCGTCGGCAAAATTGACGCCGAAGAGTTTTGTGTACCAGTACCCGGCCCGTTTGCCGATGTCGTCCAAAAGAGACATGAGTGCGGCGACCAGTTCGTCCGAGCTTGCCGCGCTTACGAATTTTCCTCTGCCGTTCACCGCTGTATGCCACAGATCGTCAATCTTTTGAAAATCTTTTCCTGATCCCGCGGGGTCGGGCCATGAAGGACATGACGCTTCGGTTTCCGGGCATTCATCGTTTGGTGCAAGCGTGCCGGTGACACCGAAAGCCACCGTATAAGTGACCACATGCTGGTGCGTCGCGCTGTCATAGGCATTAGCCGGAACAAGGTTTTCGAGGTCCGGCGCCAGGTCGTTTTCATAATACTTCATTGCCACGTCTGCCAGCGTATTCGAATAGCTGTCTCCGAATACGCTGCCGTCATACGCGGTATCCCCGTCACTGTCCGCATTGCCGACATTGACCGACAATTCTGTTTCATTATATGCGCCGTCTGTCATAAGAATGATAAAATTCTGCTGAGACGCGCCGCCTTTGTCCGCGGCAACATAAGGCAGCGGGCCCAGCGATGTGTTTCCTCCGGCTCCCGCGTCGAAATACTGCCCTGCCTTGTTCAGGGAATCTCTCAAAGGCGTTCCGCCGTAGATTTCCATGCTGTATGCCGCGGACAGAAGCTCGGCGGTTTTATCCTCCTCTCCCGCTATCTTGACCGGTACCACGCCTTTTTTAGTTGTGAAAAAGATATCCATCAGTCCGATATAAGCCGACGACATATTGCTGATCACTTTTCCCAGCGAGGCTTTGGCGGTCAGAATGCGCTTGTGATAATAAGTAAACCAGTTTGCGAAATTCTGACGGGCCTCCTCGTAGGTCATCAGCGTGCCGTCCGTGTTTTTGGCAAGAACATCATCCGGCGGGTCGGAAATTTCCGTCAATGCCGTTACCTGATCCACCACCGTTTCGGTTGCGCTGTAAACCAAATCCGAACAGTTCCGCGGCGCGTCGGTTTGGTAGTAACTGATCGCATTGTTATTGATGATTACCAGATATACGGCATCCGACGCGCAGACATAGTAATGGGCGTTCGGAATTTCGACATCGCCGATCTTCGTATATTTGGCGCTCAGATTGATCGTCGTGCTTTTGGCCGGATCCGTTTTCGGGGTATTGAGATCGGCTGCTTCCTTCCCGGGCCATGGTGTATATTCAATGCCCGGATTGTAGTACATCTTATTGAAGCCGTAGTACTGCGTCTGCCAACGGTTTCTGTATCTGTCCGGCAGTGCATAAAAATATGCAAAATCTCCGCTCTCCGAATATCTCTCTCCGTCAAAGACGTATCGGATGCTTCCGACTATATCTTTCAGAGGATCAGTATAGGAAAGCGCGGGGAACCTGACTCTCTGACCGCCCGTTTCTTTGGTCATGAAGGAGCCGTCCATACTGGCTGAGTTGTCAACCACAAAGAGAATATTTGGCGGCGCGGACAAAACCTTTGATTCTGTGTTAAAAACATATTCGTTACTCGAAGCGTATTGTGAATCAATGATGCGCTCGCCCGCGCTGGTCTGTCCGTAGGCAAAATTGAAATAGGCCGTGTCAATGAAGGGCGTCAGACCTGATGTGTCCGTGCTGCTCGGATCCGTGCCGTTGAATTTGATGAGCGAATAGAGTTCCTTGATGGTCGGCAGTCTCCAATCACCAAATCCGCCGTAGTTCATGTTATTGACTGTAGCAACCCATGCCTGAGCCGCTGTATAGCTTTTCTTGTCGGTTGAAACCGGAGATGCGAGAGTGGTATTGGGTCCCTTCATCCATGTCAGTTTTGTTACATTGTCATAGACGGTCTTGCCGTCGCTGCTCAGTGTGCAGCTCGGCTGATTGCCTGCATATTGGGCATCCTGCCCGTAGAAATCTGCGCCGGATGAGGGACAGGTCATTTCTGTCGAAGCATTGTAGCACTTGGTTTGTCCGGTATCGGCTATGGGATACGAAAGCGTCTGCTCAGTTGTTCCCTGTGTATAAGTTCCGGTCAAATTTGCAGTCTGACCGCTAGTAATAGTTACAGATTTGCCGGAAGGCGCAGTCCATCCGCTCACCGTGCCGAAAGCGACCGTATGCGTTCCCGCGCTCAGATCGGAAACAGTCGCTTCGCTGGCTTGCCATGAACCGCCGTCAACCTGCCATTTTGCTCCTGCATTAACCGCATCCGAAGGAGAAAGTGTGACTTTCAGAGAGCCGGTTCCGCCGGAACTTCCGGATAGAACCTGAAATCCGCCTGTTTTTGTAACCGTAACTGACTGACCGGGAGCAGGGAATTCCACTGCAACATCCTTTGTACCCGCGGCTTCGGAAGCGGGAATAGTGAAAGCCGCCGTAACAACGGTTCCGTTCCACGTAATATTTGTCCCGACCACGGTTCCGATTTTTACGCTGTTCGGCCTTGCATCAGCGGGCGGAATGTCGCCCTGGATGGTAATTGTTACAGTAAGCGTATCTCCCGTAGTTGCAGTTGAAGGCGAGACGCTCTGAATGGTCGGCTGTGCCGCGGCAAATGACGGCAAAACCGCCATAATCACAAGCACAATGACAAATTGCAAAAATCCCTTACGAGTTCTTACGAGTCCTTTTTTGTTCATTTTCATGTCTCCTTGATTTTAGAGTAACAGAAGTGCAGGAAAACCCCGCACTCCTCCGCTGAATCATGGAATCTTTATTAGCATTGAAATGTGAGAAAATTATGTGGATTTATAAAATGACTTGAAAACCATGACGGCGGTCAGAATATCCTGATTTTTTCAAATTTCAATTCAAATTCATAAGTTTTGAAAAATTTTATGTCAGGATATTGATTTTTTGCATAAGCCTCGGTATCAGGGCTGAAAATATATCCTGCAACAAAAGTATAAATGTCTCCTTCAAGTATTTTTTTGACCCTTTCCGCCACCTTACTTAATCTGTCAAAATCTTTTTTGCCGGGCTGCGCCTTGCATTCGCCGATTATATATGACTTAATGCCGTTTTTCAATCCCTCGGCATAAATATTTATCTCATCATATCTGCCGTCAGGATAGACAATATTTTTTCTCTCAACAAGCCCTACGTCAATGCCGAACTCTTTTTTCCCGAAATCAGCAATGTACGGTATGATTTTATCTTCAATTCCATATCCTACATCCATTGACAGTCCGCCAAGCTGTTTCTGCATGTCTTTGACCGTTACCGTAAGAGTTTGCAGTCCTGTCTCGGTTTTTTTCTGAGCCTCTGCAAGTTCGGCGATTTTTATCTCAGTCCTTTTCTGAGCATCTGCAAGTTCTTCAACTTTTATCTCAGTCCTTTTCTGAGCATCTGCAAGTTCTTCAACTTTTATCTCAGTCCTTTTCTGAGCATCTGCAAGTTCGCGCAATTCTTTTTTGGTTTCTCTCTGATCCGAAGCCAGCAGTCTTACAATATCCTTCAGTTCGTCAAATTCGCCCTTCCTTACAGAAATTGCAAGTCCGCTTCTTTTCTCAGGCAATTCATCATAATAGAGCTTGGCAACCTCATCTCTGATCAGACTTTGTATGAACGTAATGACTTCCTGATTTTTCATATCTTCCAATATCATCGTCATGGCAGTTTATCCTTTATCATTTTTACCATAGATTATCTGAAGTTTGAATCTGCGGCTTGCCTCTGCTGCGAAATTTTATTTCACTTTGATATTGTTACCGTCCACTTCAAATAAACCTGTGGCTTTAAGTAACTCTCCCAGTTTTTTATGACCGTATGACCTATAGTCAAAAGACGGATCAATCTTTAATAACTGCTGTCCGACGGCTCCCACATTGGCATTTCCGTCTTCACTCGCAACGTCTTCATACACTTTTCTAAGTAATTCATGCAGCTTATTCTTCTCACCTGATTTTGCAGGAGATTCAACTTGTTGACAAATATCTGAGTCCGAAGAGACTTCTGCCTTGTCACCCAGCAGCTCCGTATGAATAAACCGGTCACATGCAGCCACGAAAGCCTTGGGAGTTTGCCGTCTGCCGAATCCGTAAACAACCACGCCGTTCTGCCTGATTCTGCTGGCCAGCCTTGTAAAATCACTGTCGCTTGAAACAATGCAGAATCCATCCAGTTTATCCATGTAGAGCAAGTCCATTGCATCAATAATCAACGCACTGTCGGTTGAATTTTTGCCCGATGTGTAACTGAATTGCTGCACAGGGACAATCGCATGGTCGTTGAGGACTTTCTTCCACGTATTCATCTGAGGAGTCGTCCAATCGCCGTAAATTCTTCTGATATAAGCAATTCCGAATTTGGCGATCTCTCTCAGCAGACCTTCGATAACATCTGCGCCGGTATTGTCAGCGTCAATCAGTACTGCCAGTTTATCTGCTCGAAACTGAACTTCTCCTTTCATAGCCTGCCTCTTGGTGAAGAATAACTATCTGTATGCTTTTCAATATGAGTATTCGGGCGTAACGGACAGAACGGGCGAAACAGCGGACTTTTTATTGAAACTGCGGCACAACTGACATATTCTGAATGTTTTATCGTAAATAAGCATCGTTTAACGCAGCATTTTCAATAGTCGTTTTAAACAAATCAATTGCCTTCAGCACAAACTTTACTGCCTCTGATGCGTATTTATTATCCGGCTCAAAAAGTTCTCCATGAGCAATTTTGCATCTGTTTTCAAAAAGTTCATTAATAAAAGGTCTGTCTTGAGACCAAGGAGAAGAATCTATTCCTATCGTCTGACATATATTTTCAAAAACATCCCACTTGAGATTGGACTCGGTATCTATTGCAGTTTTGGAGTCTATCATTGTTTTTACAGAATTTACAGTAATTAAGTCAGTGAGTTGTTTCACAACCTCTATATGCGGAGCTATCCGTTTGGTCGCCTGAGCAGCTATCAGAAGATAAGGCTTACATGCAAGTGCTTGAAAATTAGCTTTTACCTCATCAAGAAAAGGTGCTTTGAACGCGACATACGACACATAAGCCATAGCAGCTTCTTTGACAAATCCTTCCCAATGAGCATAAAAGCATTATTGCGCTGCGACATGCTATCTTATTTTCATGCTTTCGCCCTTTTTCTATAATCTCATTCAACGATATTAATTCACGTTTTCTGGGTTTGCTATATTCGTTCAGGCAATCTATCAGTTCTCCTTTGCTTCTTACTTTCTTCATCTGTCAAGCCAGCCGCGACTGTATGCAATGGTTTTAGGAATTCGTGCATTTGCACTCATACGGGAAAACTGAGACAAAGCGATTTCATTTCCTAAAGAGTTATGTTTGGCTAAGAAAAATTCCTTATCCGGTAATCCCTGATGATTCAGAAGTCTGTAACCAGGACCTATTGCTACCACTTCAAATAAAGGAATGAGCATAGGTCCTGAATGCCTTTTTTTCTTATCATCATATTTTCTGAAACTGTTCTCCCGAAGTGAATCGGCAAGAAAGTCAAATGTTGCTTTAAATGCCGATTCTACTGCTTCTTTATTAAAGTTCGGATCAGCAGCGCGTTTTATCAGTTCACTCGTCAGAAATTCAC
>DYRK01000297.1 GCA_020718785.1 Desulfatirhabdium butyrativorans
AAATGCCTGGGATTTGTCAATCCCAGGCGGGCATTTCCGAGTATTTCGGGAAAACTTTTCGATCTGCTCAGAAGCCGAAGCAATGCAAAATCAGTCTATCCAGTCCATCAACGCATCATCCTGTTCTCTGTCCACGGCTTCACCTGAAGCCTTATCCTTTTTCCGGCTTTTCTTCGTGCCATAGATAAGTTCGTCCAGGCCTGAACCACCGAGGTTTTTCAAAAGATCGTCAACAGTCCGGGTCGGCGATGAAACAGGCTTTGCAGAGGATCTGCTCTCTTTTGTGTGAGAGTCGGGTTTCGGCTTATCAGACAAGGGATTAGGCATTTTTTTGATTTCTGATTTTTTGGCTGCGGCTTGCAGGGATACCTTATCATCTTCCGGTGTTACTGCCGGGGCTTTCTTTTCATAATCGGAAAGATTTTTAGAAAAATCCTCCAATGTTTTGCCTTTGAACAGCAGAGAGCCTCCCGAAGAAGAAGTCAGCCATTTGCGGTCTGCTTTTTCCTGACCTTTTTCCTTGGACTTCGGTTTTTCAATCGGAAGTTCATCTTTGAATTTTTTCTCGGATTTAGGTTTATCAGCCGGAATTTCCTCTTTGAATATCAGAGAGCCTCCCGAAGAAGAAGTCAGCCATTTGCGGTCTGCTTTTTCCTGACCTTTTTCCTTGGACTTCGGTTTTTCAATCGGAAGTTCATCTTTGAATTTTTTCTCGGATTTAGGTTTATCAGCCGGAATTTCCTCTTTGAATATCAGAGAGCCTCCCGAAGAAGAAGTCAGCCATTTGCGATCTGCTTTTTCCTCTTTATGCTGTTCTTTTTCCTTTACCCCGACTTTCTGCGTTTTATTTGCAATCTGCTTTTTTTGCGGAGTGTTATCAGACAAAGGCGTTTCTGTGAGATATTTTTCTATATCTCCTGCTTCGTCAAGACATTTCTCCACTTCCTCACGCAGAAGAAAAATAATTATCTTTATCAGATCGGCAGCATTGTCTCCTTCCTGCATATTTCCTTTTTCATCTGCGGCTTCCAATTGTATCAGTATGTCTTTTACTTCACCTGATGCGATTTCTTCGGCGATCTGAGATATCGTGAGTTTCAGCGTCTCGAAATTTCTGTAAGTAAGCCTGTAGGCAAAAATTCTTATCAGCGCAGAATTTACCGATCTGTATTTCCTGAGTTTTTCTTCTCTTTTTTTGTGAAAAGCCGAATGGTCAATATCTTTGATGAGTTGATAAGTAAATTTTTCAAACCAGCTTATTTTTTTCAGATGATCTGTTTCAGCCATTTTGTATCCTCCTCAAAGGTGACGGACTCCCCTGAATGAAAGAGAGCATAAAAAAATTCAGGAGGTTTCGGATTGACAAGTCGGCAACCTGAACTTCAGAGATTTATTTTCACATAAAATGAAAAAAATCGTCAATGGGGTGAAAAATGTATTATGAAGGTAGGGATATCCTACTTTTGAAGCTGACCATTGCCCTTTCCGCGCCGAGATAGGGCAGAAGATACGTTTTCACCTCCGATTCAAAACGGACTTTTCCTATCCTTATATGTGCGGATTCGATCTCTTTTCCAGACAGTTTCCCCTTCAGCGCGGCTATTGTTCCGTTTTCGGCAAGCAAAGGCAGGGCAGTTTCCGCAAACACATCCAACGCTGAAAACGCCCGGCAGATAATCACATCAAAGGCATTTGCAAACTTCGGATCCCGCGGCATATCTTCTGCGCGGGCATGAACAGCCTCGATATCGCGGAGATTAAGGCTTCGGATAACCTGCTTCTGAAAATTCACTTTTTTCAGGGAAGCGTCCGCCAGTGTCACGGACAGAGACGGCATGAGAATTTTAAGCGGAATGCCGGGGAACCCGCCGCCCGAACCGATGTCGAGCATGGAAGTTCCCTGATGAATCATGAGGGAAGGGACAAGCGAATCCAGAAAATGTTTGACAGCGATGTCAAGGGGGTCAGTAATCGCGGTCAGATTGATTTTCCGGTTCCATTTCAGCAGTTCAAGGGCATGAACGGCAAACTGATCGGCTGTATCCTGATTCAGACAGATTCCCAGGGCTTTTGCGCCTTCGATAATAAGCGATTTCCACTCTGCCGAACCGACAGGGGCATGAGGCATTGTCATCTGATTTCTCAGGACACGCCGCCGGCGTGTCCCTACCGAATTATTTACAGGTTTTATCCGGTGCCGGATTCACTGTCGCATCATCGAAATTCATGTGAAGAGTCACATCGCTTCCGCTGTCTGATGTGACTTTTGCATTCGGATATCGTTTTTTGAAAACATGAATCATAGACCTGTTTTCTCCCAATACGACCGCGGAAAATCCTTTGTAGCCGTTTTCTTTTGCAATTTTTTCCATGAACCCGAGAAGATAGGAAGCAATCCCCATGCCTTGAAGACTTTCACTCACCACAAACGCGACTTCGGCAATTTCCTCGGTTTCCATGGCATAAGAACCGACCGCGACGATTTCTTTATATCCTTTTTTCTGAACCAGCCCGACAATTGACATATTTTTCCGGTAATCCACGCTTGCCCATTGTTTCTGTACGATTTCATGGGAAAAGAGTTTCATCCTGTAAAAAAAGCGGTAATAGATAGTCTCGTCTTTAAGCGAGTAGAAAAAATTTCTGTACCCGAATTCATCCGAAGGGAAAAGCGGACGGAATTCTGCGGTTTTGCCGTTTTTCAGTTTCAGGTTTCCTTTATATGCCTCCACAAACATAAGGTCTTCCTGAAGCGGGGCAATCTGATCGCCGAAGATGTAGTGATGCTTTTTGGCAGCAGCAATCAGTTCTTCACGGAATTTGGGATGGGCAATCTGTGCCAGTTCTACGACTCTCTGATAGATGCTTTTTCCCTGAAGCTCCGCTATGCCGTATTCCGTGACAATGAAATTCACATCCCCGCGCGTGGTGGCAACACCGGCTCCTTCGCTGAGATGGGAGACAATACGCGAGACACTGCCGTTCTGTGCAGTTGACGGGAGAGCAATGATAGAAAAACCGCCTTTGGACATTGCGCTTCCGCGGAGAAAATCCACCTGGTCGCCGATGCCGCTGTAAAACAGATATCCCATGGAATCTGTGCAGACCTGCCCGGTCAGATCAACTTCCAACGCGGAACTGACAGAGACAAGATTATCATTTTTCGCTATCACCGTAGGATCACTGACATATTCGGAAGAGCGGAAATAAAAGATGGGATTGTCATCTATGTAGCGATAGAGTTTTTCTGTTCCCATGCAAAGGGATGTGACGATTCTGCCGGGAATAAGCGTTTTCTTTTTATTGGTAATAACCTTGTTTTCTATCAGAGGAATAAAACCGTCTGTTATCACCTGAGTATGCACGCCCAAGTTTTTCTTTCCGTCAAGATATTGCAGAATCGCATTGGGCAGATAGCCGAAACCGATCTGAATGGTGGCTCCGTCATCCACCAATTGGGACACATAATGCCCGATTCTTCGGACAATCTCTTCGTCTTTTACATTCTGCGGCGATTCTGCCAGCGGTTCTTCATGTAAGACAAAGCAGTCAATTTCGTCAACATGCACCGCGCTGTCTCCCCGTGTTTTGGGCATTCGGGGATTTATCTGAGCAATGACGAGCTTTGAATTGTATAACCCGGCACGGGTAATATCCACAGATACGCCCAGACTGCAATACCCGAAGCGATCCGGAGGACTTACCTGCACCAGTGCTGCATCTAATCCTATACGCCGGCTGTAGAAAAGCTTGGGAATCTGCGAGAGATAAGTCGGCAGATAATCTATCTTTCCTTCAAAAGCTGCTTTCCTCATCGCTCCGCTGATAAAGAAAAGCTTGAGCGAAAACCGTCTGAGAAAAGATTCATCATCAACAAACTGGGCCAGGGTGTAGGAAAGCATCTGATAAACCATGATGTCCTGAAGATTCATATCCCTTACCATGGCTTTGATCAGATGCTGAGGTTCTCCGCAGCCCGTGCCGATAAAAACACGGCTTCCGCCCTTTATTTTTGAAACCGCTTCTTCCGCGGTGATCATTTTTTTAAGACAACAGTCAGGCAAATTCATATCACTCACCTTGGAGGTAAGAGGTCATTGGTAAGGGGTCAGAGGTTTTTACCCCTGACCTCTTACCCCTGACCTCTTACCCCGAACCTCTGACCTTTCACTCTGTTACTTCCGTTGATTTCTTCGATTCTGACCTGAACAAAGGTATTTTTCAGGGAATCGTCTCCGTCTGTCAGAACAGGCACATAATTCGAGCTGAGCCCTTTGAGCAATCCGGAAAATTTGTCTCTTTTACTTTCGATAAGTATTTCTACTGTTTTTCCGATCAGTTTTTTATAAAATTCATTTTTCTTCCTGACACCGAGTTCCCGCATTTCCTGACACCGCTGCTTTATGACTTTCAGCGGAACCATGTCAGGGTAAGTCTCTGCCGGGGTTCCTTTACGCGGGGAAAAGGGAAAAACATGCAGATAAGTGACAGGCAGTTGTTCTATCAGGCTGTATGTGTTTTCAAACGCAGTTTTGCTTTCTCCCGGAAATCCGACAAGAATATCTGTGCCGATAGCCGCGTCCGGAACGGCTGTGCGGATATTCATAACTGATTCCCTGAAGAACTGCGCCGTGTAAGGTCTGTGCATCCGCCTGAGAATATTGTCATCTCCGCTTTGCAGCGGAATATGAAAATGACGGCAGAGATAGTCTGACATTGCCACGAGCCGAATGATCTCATCGCTCAGTTCATTGGGTTCCACAGAACTCAGACGCACCCTTTCGATGGGCTTTGACTCATGGATACGCCGGATCAGTTCCGAGAGAGAAACTGCCGGAGATAAATCAAGCCCGTAACACCCGAGATGAATTCCTGCAAGAACTGCTTCGCTGTATCCGGCAGCTTTCAGTTTCCTGATATTTTCCAACACATCGTCAAAAGGCATACTGCGGCTGCGGCCCCGTGTATATGGCACAATGCAGTAGGTGCAGAACGCGTCGCATCCGTCCTGAATTTTTAAAAAGGGGCGGGTCCGGGAAGTAGAAAGCTGAAAGTCGAAAACAGACGCTTTCCGGTTTCCGCTTTGGCTCTTGTCTGCTTTCAGCATTTCAGGAATATTCAGCTTATCCTCATGACCGACAACATCGGAGACGCCTTCTATTTTTTTTATCTCATCTCTGCCGATCTCGGCATAACATCCTGTGACAATGACTCGGGACTGAGGATGCGCCCGGATTATCTGCCGTATAGCCTGCCTTGACTGCATGGATGCTTTCTGCGTCACGGTGCAGGTGTTTATGATACAAAGGTCTGCGGATTCCTTATCCGGAGCCGGATACCAGCCCGCTGTTTTCAATGCCTCTGCAAGCGCGTCGGATTCGCAGCGGTTTACCTTGCAGCCGAGTGTTGTAATAATAAATTTGTTCATATATTCTCAATCCATCCGCCCCCGACCACCGTATCCCCGTCATAAAACACCGCGCCCTGTCCGGGCGTGACTGCGGACTGAGGTTCTTCGAATCTGACAGACGCGGTATGCCGGTCAATCGGAAATAATTCCGACGCCACAGCCTTGTGGCGGTATCTAAGCCGGGCGAACACGGTGACAGGCTTTCTTCCGGTGTCCTTGCAAATCCAGTTTATCCCTGTAACGCGGCACGCGGAACAGAGCAGGTCTTTTTTGAAGCCCACAGTCAGCCGGTTCTGCACGACATCTGTGCGAACCACATAATAAGGCTCAGATGCCGGGCAGTTGATGCCGCGTCGCTGTCCCACAGTGAAAAGATGCAGTCCGTTATGGGTTCCCAGCAGCTTGCCGTCTGTGTTTTCAATGGGTCCCGGAGTCGGCGCAATGCCCTGCCGGGCAAGAAATTCCGCGTAATTGCCTTCTCTGATAAAACAGACATCCTGACTTTCCTTTTTTGCAAGAGGACAAAGCCCATTTTCCGTTGCCAAAGTTCTGACCTCTGATTTTGTCATATTTCCGAGCGGAAACAAAGCAGATGATAACTGTTTCTGAGAGAGAAATGCAAGAAAATACGACTGATCCTTTTTCTGATCTGTTCCCCTGAGCAGACGGAATCTGCCTGTTTTATCCTGTTCCACGCGGGCATAATGACCTGTGGCAAGCCGCGGCGCGCCTGATTTCCGGGCAGCATCAAGAACCGCTCCGAACTTTATATGCGGATTGCAGACCAGACAGGGATTCGGCGTCTGTCCGGCTTTGTATGTTTTTATAAAATAATCAACTATCTGTGACTGAAATATCCGGCTGCAGTCTATGGTTTCAATTTTGATGCCGATCTGATCTCCGACGGCTTCGATCTGACGCGGATCACTGCATTCATATCCTGTGATAAAATGGATACCGACAAGTTTATGCCCCTGTTCTTTCAGCAGAAATGCAGCGGTCAGGGAATCTATGCCGCCGCTGATCGCTATGGCTGTTGTATCGCTCATTAATATCTCTTAGGACACGCCGCCGGCGTGTCCCGGTCGCATTATATCTCTGCAGGACAGGCCGCCGGCGTGTCCGTTGCATTATTCAAAGAAAAGATGATTGGTCGGTCTGACCTTCATGACCCGCGTAGGACATGCAGGCACACACAGTTCACAGACACTGCATTTTTTCTGATCAAACTGGACGGTCATTTCAGGCCGTATTATGTAAAGCGCACCCGTGGGACAGACCGCGGTACATGCGCCGCAATGGGTACATTTTTTTTCATCCCGCTTGACTTCCTGTTCCGCGTTCTGAACGCTGACCCCATGATCTTTAAGATAGTTCACGCCCTGTCTGAAATTTTTTTTGTTTCCGTAAAGCTCTAAAACCATCAGTCCTTCCTGCCGGGGAAATACGGTGGCATTCAGAATATTGAACGTGAGATCAAAATCCCTGACCAGCGAACAGACAAGGGGTTTATGGACAATATCTTTGGGAAACCTGAGAATAAGTATTTTCGAATACACGGTAAGCCTCTGTGATAACTGTTTGATTTTAAAAAAACAAATATGCCTGAAAATTCACTTAAAAATTTTAATTTAATGATGATAATGAATTCTGTCAACAGAAACATCTGTTCTGTTTAAAACAAATTGACAAGCCTTTGATTTACAGTCTATAAAATAAACATGAGATGTAAGGTATGTTTCGGGCTGGGAAAAATCAGCGCGGAAAAAATATGCTACTGCTCACACTACCGGACAATTTTTCAACCCGTTCTGCTGAAACAGACAAAAACGGCTT
>DYRK01001030.1 GCA_020718785.1 Desulfatirhabdium butyrativorans
GAATATGTCCGAAAAAAATGCCGTCCGGCGATCATCAGATCAGCGGACGGCTTTTGTTAAGCAGGAAACCTTAAAGACTTATAACTTTTTACAGTGGAACAGGCATTTCTGCCTGTTCCTGAAAAAGGTCAGACAAAAATGTCTGACCCACCGAATGTTATATTTCATTATGGTCGGTCGCTTATGCTTCGTTTATTGCACAATTCAGGGGATTAGGGCCAAACAACGGAAACCGTAACCCTATCCGAATATACGCCCGGAGTCGTTGCCGCATTAATTAAGACATCTGCCCTCATGATGTAGGTTTGAATAGCTCCCGTACCCGTATTCGAACGACCCGGATTAGGATTTGTCTCGGTATAACCGCCATCTATCGCCGTCAAGCCGCTATCACCGATTGGCAAACTGCTTTCAGACAAAACATAAGTCACCGCATCTGTCCCGCTAAACATAAACGTTGTTCCTGCCGCACCATAGGTACCTGAGTTAATACCCCACATGTAGTTCACACCGGCAGCACAATTGACTTCAAGTTGACCAGCCCACTGACCGGATAGATCGCCACTGCCCAGAGCGTAAGACCCGAAATTATAACCCGGAACAGCGTTAATAGCGCAACCGCTAAGGAGTGTCACCTCATAGTTAGCAGTACCGCTTGTAATTCCCGCCCACACCGGACCTGCGCTGAAAACCATAGCCAGCCCCAATACGATTGCCAGAATTTTCTTTGTCATAAACTCCTCTCTTTTTGTAAATGTTGAAAATATGAACGACAATAAACTTGTCTTCTCTGATATTATGCAATAATGATGCCAAGTATCATATCTCATTGATATATATACTATTTAAAGACATGAGATTTCTTTGCGGGTAAGCGGTAAGGCTTTTGGGGAAAGATAGTGTCGGAAAAAACGACAGTCTTTTGAAGCGGATTATCGATGGAATATTGCTGTAATTATAATAAATTCAAGATATAGCAGCTCAAAATACAAAAAATATTCAGGCTCAGACGGGTGTCGAAAAATTCGACAGTTTTTTTGGCTGGAAATTTCGGATGCTGTGAGATATTCGCCGTACTCATTAAAATCATTGTAAATTTATTTCATTTATCAAAATATTCTCATAAAAAATGGTGTCGAAAAAAACGACACTTTTTTTTGAAACGGAGTTTTTTCTGACCCTGACAAATTTCGAATTTCCCCGAATTTGGCATGGTCTTAAAGGACTGCGTGTAAGAAAGTATTGTATTTTTTTGACAAGCACTTATTATATGGTATGGCTATTCGGGTTTTTCTCGTTCCCAAGCTTTCTCGTTTTCTCGTTCCCAAGCCCCAGCTTGGGAACGCACTTGCCAGGGAAGCCCCGGCTTCCCGTGACAGGAGACGGACCGAAGCCGGGGCTTCGGGCGCAGATGCGTTCCCAAGCTGGGGCTTGGGAACGAGGAAAAAAGCCCCGGCTTCCCGTGACAGGAGACGGACCGAAGCCGGGGCTTCGGGCGCAGA
>DYRK01001031.1 GCA_020718785.1 Desulfatirhabdium butyrativorans
CATGAGCGATAAGGATTTTCCGAGAACATCTTTGTCTGAAAGCATCTTCATGTCAACGCTCAGATCGCCTCGGGCAAACTGCTCCACCATCCGGGCGCGCTCGCCGGCAACACCGGCCATGAGCGACAAGGATTTTCCGAGAATGTCTTTGTCCGAAAGCACCTGAATCTCCGCTCTCAGGTCCCCGTCTGCAATCTGTGTGATGATGTCTGCCCTCTGCCGTACTGTATTCACCATAAGTTTCATATTTTCAAGAAGATCGCCGATTTCATCCTTCCGGTCTGTTTCAATGGAACCGCTCAGATCGCCCTGAGCCACGGACCGCGTGACTTTTACCGCATCGGCAATCCCTTTCTGAATGCTTCTGACAATAAGCATGGCAGTGACAAAGCCCGTCAGAACCGCTGCTATTCCTATGATAATCATAAAATAAAGGTAGCGTCTGTTGGAGCCTGCCAATTGTATCCCAAGCCGGTCCTGTTCGGCTTTGACATCAAGACTGATCTCTTCCGCTTTTCTGACGATTCCGGGACCCAGCCGGTCAAGAATTTCGGTAATAAGCTTATCCTGTTCCGGTGTGATTTTAAATATTTCATCACAGGTTTTCATATAGATATCACTATCTTCCGATACGGAGTTCACTAATTTCAGGCGCACCGGATGTTCCGTGAATTTGGCAAGCCGTCTCAGATTTTCCTGAAACCCTGAAAACTCCGTAATTACGCGCTCTGATTCAGAGGCTTGGCCCTTGTTCAGAAAACGGGCGACATAGAGCCGGATTAACAGAAACTGACGCAGGGCAAGGCTTGAATAATAACCGGCATCCATATCATCGTCCTGCTTGGCGGAAAGCATAATATCGGTCAGCCCTTTTTCCATTTTAATCCCTGCGGGTACGATGATATCTTCCACCTTTCCGGTACGCCTCCTTGTATATTCAGCCGCTTTCTCAAAATCAGCATTATAACTTTCAGCTTCTTCAACTGCCTGGGCAAGAATTGCCGCGCGTCCGGGTTCCGTGATTTTTTCTTTTGCCTCTTTGAGAAATCCCTCCATATTTTTCCACGATTCTTTATAAACCTGATAGGCAGATTCGTCGCCCTTGAACAGATAGTTTCCGACATCTGCCCGGACTGTCAGGATATTTGCTCTTAGCTGTCCTGCCATATCCGTATCACTGACAAGCACCTGATACGCGGCAAGACCGTGTGCCAAACTGTCAAAGCCGTTCCATGCCGCGGCAGACACAATGATCAGAAAAATGATCAGCAGCGCGAAACCTCCGGCGATTTTTACCGATAACATCCTTGTTTTTTTCAGCATAACCGTCCTTTCATATTCCCCGGTTCCGATTTTGTTATTCCCTCAATCGCGGCATAAATTAAACACAAAGAATTTATATCTGTCAACAGCAATTCTCATTTTTAAAAACGGCGTTGAAAATTATTTCTCGTTCCCAAGCCCCGGCTTGGGAACGCACTTGCCGGGGAAGCCCCGGC
>DYRK01000298.1 GCA_020718785.1 Desulfatirhabdium butyrativorans
GGGAACCTCCCCGGCAAGTGCGTTCCCAAGCCGGGGCTTGGGAACGAGAAAAAAATAAGGAGTTATACATAATGTTGCCTGAACGCCTGAAAACCGGAGATACCATAGCATTTTATTCCCCTTCCGCACCAGCGACGTATTCTGCGCCCCGACGCTTTGAACGGGCTGTCAGCTTTCTTGAAAACAAAGGATTCAGACTGCTTGCCGGCAGTCTGACCGGAAAAAGCGATTTCTACCGCTCCGGCAGTATCAAAGACAGAGCAGACGAGCTGAATGCACTGATCCGCAATCCCGAAGTCAGATGTATCATGTCTGTCATAGGCGGCGGAAATTCCAATGCCATAGTTCCTTTCATTGACTACAAAGCCTTTGAAAAAAATCCCAAAATCATGGTCGGATATTCGGATGTCACGCCCATATTGCTTGCCATATATTCCAAAACCGGCATCGGAACATTCTACGGACCCGCGCTGGTCTCATCCTTCGGCGAGTTTCCGCCCTTTTCCGACCTGACCTTTGAATATTTCAGCGATATTCTCATAAGAAAACAGCCTCTGCCTTATGCTTATCCTCTGCCGCCGTATTGGACAGACGAGATGATTAACTGGGAGGACAAAGTCAGAGACAAAGAGCAAAGAGCAAACCGCCTGATCACCGTAGTTTCAGGCGTTGCCGAAGGCAGAGTCATCGGCGGAAACCTCAATTCAATGAGCGGAATATGGGGCAGCGCGTATATGCCTGAGATAAAATCCGGCGATATCCTTTTCCTTGAAGACACATCAAAGACCGCATCTGTGACAGAAAAACTCTTTTCATTGCTCAAAGCAAACCGTGTCTTTGAGAAAATCTCAGGAATTCTTCTGGGAAAGCACGAGAGATTTGATGACCAGCGCACAGGCAGAAAACCTGCCGATATTCTCAAAGAAGTTATAGGAGAGACAGAAATTCCGATTCTCGCTGACTTTGACTGCTGCCATACCCATCCCATGCTGACCCTGCCGCTGGGCGTCAGAATACGCCTCGATGCGACAGATCGGCAGGTGAGTATAAGTGAACCGTGGGTCAGGGATCAGGGGTGAGAGGTAAGAAAGAAACTGAGTTTTTTTGAAAAAACTCAGTTTCTTACCAGCACCCAGCACCCAGTACCCAGTACCCAGCACCCAGCACCCAGCACCCAGCACCTTCTTCATACTTTAAACTTATCCACCAGATCAAGGAGCTTCTTGGCAAGCCTTGCGACTTCGGCAGCCGAAGCGTCCATATATCGGACATCGCTTTCGCCGGTTTTTGTCTTCTCCCCGGCAGCTCTGCCTGTTTTCAGAGAGATTTCTTTTGCTGATTGTGCCAACTGTGCCATAAGAGACGCTATTTCATTTGCAGCGGTGTTTGTCTCAAGTGCATTCTGGGAGATGGCGTTGGCGGCTTTTGTCTGCTCCTCCAATGCGTAAGAAATACTTTCAGAGGAACGGTTGAGCGTATTGATGATACCTGAGACATCGCCGATCACCTCTACCGCTTCTCTGGTATTTTTCTGCATCATGGCAATATTGGCAGCAATATCGTCTGCTGCCTGTGTGCTTTGACGGGCAAAAATTTTTATCTCATTTGCAACTACAGCAAATCCTCTTCCGGCTTCACCGGCGGACGCGGCTTCAATATCCGCATTCAGAGCCAGAAGGCTTGTTTTGTCCGCAATCCCTTTGATGACTTCCGTGACTTCGCATATCTGACTCGCGGCTTTTCCCAGAGCAGTCATTGCTCTGCCTGCTTTTTCCGCCATTTTCACAGCTTCTTCCGCAATATCCAGTCCGTGCCGGGCATTTTTTCCTACGGTAGTGACAGAAGCAGACATCTCCTCAATCGCGGCAGCAGATTCACTGCTGTTCCGTGACAGAGCTTCTGTGGTTTTCAGTATCTGAGCCGTACTGATGCTCATTTCACCGGCAGCCGAAGCAATAGACGCGATATTTCCGGTCATAAGTTCCGAAGCATCTGCCAGCCGTTTTCCGCAGGATTTGACATCGCCGACAATTTTTCTGAATTCCAGAGCCATGGTCCCGACAGCATCCAGCAGATTTCCGATTTCATCTCCGGTCCCGGTGTTCACACTCGCTGTGAGATCAAAATCAGCAAGCCGGCGGGCAACATCCGATACGAGTCTCACGGGCCGCAGAACCGTAAATCTCAGTGCGACAATAAGACAAAGGCACAATATCGCCAGTATTGCGAGAATACCGAGGCTCTGACTCAGAACCGCCCGTCCCATCCTTTCATGCGCCGTATTGCTGAAAGCTTCCGCTTCTGCCAGCAGCCCGGATTTTACCCTCCGGATATTCTCTGTGACTCCGGCATCGGAATAGTAGATGCGGAAACTCCCTATTTTCTGATTGCGGATGATCGCTTCGACGTGAACGGACAGCCTGTCGTCAGGGCTGAAAAAATCGGGAAAAGCATCTCCGACTGTGATATCCGGAGCCTTCCATGCGAGCGCGAAAGGTTCTCCTTTTTCATTTAAAACCTTTATAGCCACAATTTCAGGCGGACGCATCAGCACCTTCAGACTGTTTTTCAGTTCTTCCGATTCATAATGATAGATATACACTCCTCCGAACCGGTTGAGGACATCCAATGTAAACCGGATTTTTTCCTCCAGCGAGACATTTTCCGACTTTGCCCTGTCATCAAGGGAGCGGCTGATTTTCTCTTTATGTTCGTCGGTAAATGTCTTCACCAGATCGCTTTCAAATTTTATCAGAACAACGGTACCCAGAATCAGCAGAACTGAAACAATGCCGCAGGCTGAAATTACTATTTTGGTGACAATACTGTGAGTTCCCATAATCTGTCTTCCCTTTTGAGGTTCGGGGTCAGGGGTTCGGGGTGAGGGGTCTTACCTCTCACCTCTGACCTCTGACCTCTGACCCCTCACTCGCTTTTTATCTTGAATTTTTCTACCAGATTCAGCAGTCCGCCGGCAAGCTCCGCCAGACCGGCAGCCGAAACATCCGTGTCGCCGGACCCGCCCGCAGCCGTCTTTTCCACTTTCACGGAGAGTTCCTTTGCCCGGTTTGCCAATTCCTCCATTGTAATAGCAATATCTCTGGCCCGAAGACCGGCCTGTCCGGCGTTGAACGCAATTTCATTGACTGCTTTCATCTGCTCATCCAACGAGAAGGAAATTGTTTCCGAGAAACGGGCAATAGTGTTGATTATACCTGAGACATCGCCGATGGCTGAGACCGCAGCCGCGGTATTGTTCTGCATCAGAGATATGCGGCCTGAAATATCTTCGGCAGCCCGGGTACTCTGACGGGCAAACTCTTTGATTTCATTGGCAACCACAGCAAAGCCTTTTCCGGCTTCTCCGGCTGACGCAGCCTCGATATGGGCATTCAGTGCAAGCAGACTTGTCTTGTCTGCTATTTTCTTTATCATCCGCGTCACCGCGCCGATCTCATTGGCGGCATCGCCCAGCGAAGTCATGGTGCTTCCGGCTTTTTCAGCCATAGCCACCGCGTCTTTTGCAATAAGTGACCCCTGACGGGCATTTTTTCCCACTTCTTTCACCGACGCGGACATCTCTTCGATAGCCCCTGCCACCGCGCCCACGTTCTGAGACATCTGCTCCGCGGTGTCAGAGACATTTTTCACGTTTACGCTGATTTCTCCGACCTCGTCAGCCACGGCAGCAATACGGCCGGTCATAAGCCCGGAGAAATCGGCGAGCTGGCGTCCGTCTGCTTTCACTTCCCCGACAAGGCTTCTGAATTCCGAAGTCATAGTATTCAGAGCCGCGGTCAGTATTCCGATTTCATCCCCCGCAGAGACTGCAATGCTGACGGAAAGATCAAAGTCGGCAAGCCGGCGTGCCGCCTGTGTCAGCGCGTCCAAGGGGCGGGCAATCTTATAACTGACCCTCAGCGTGAGAATAATGACCGGAATCAGGGTGAAAACAATGACTGAGACAATGATATATCTGAGTGTATCCAATGGTCTGTAAAATTCATCGAGATAGGAAGAGCATACAGCAATCCAGTCGGTACGCGGGATATAATCGAAAACAGCCAATTTCTCACGGGCAGCAGATTCATCCGGATTTTTCCACTGATATGTTATCCTTCCCTTTTTCTGTTCGCAGATTTTTTTCATAAAAGTCTGATTCTTTGAAACCGTGTCATCAAGCAGGGAATAGCCGCGTTCCAATTTCGGATGAATGACGATCTGTCCTTTGCTGTCAATGATATACGGGTAGCCGGCGGTTCCGAAACGCAGGGGAAGGATGTATTCACGGAGTTCGTCAACCTGAATCAGGTCGGAAAATTCCTCCTGATAGGAGGATACTGAGATAATCCAGTCCCAGGGTTCGAAATACGCCATATAGAGACTCTTTTTCCGTTTGCGCTCTTCATCGGGATTCTGCCATTCGTATTCCAGATAACCCGCCTTTGATTTTATTTGTTCCTGTATGAATTCGTATTCGGAAATATCGGCGCCGTCCAGCACGGCTTTAGGGTGGACCGTCAGAATGCCTTTGCCTGAGAGACAATAAACATATCCGGTCTTGCCCACGGTCTGCCCGAGCAGAATATCGCGGGCAAGATTTTTGGCTGCTTCTTCTGTCATGGACCCGTCTTTATGTTTCCGCCATATCTGTTCCACGATCTCTTTGTTTTTTTCAGCCGCCGCACGCAGATAATTGCGGACCGAAGAATCAGCGGCAATCCGGATCATATTTGAAATGGCTGCCGCGCTATGTTTCAGATCGTTTTCAATATCCGCCTGCAAGATATGCCGGACAAAAAAATAGATAAACACATTTCCCAGGGTGACGGACAGGGTGAATATGAGACAATAGATTGCTGTCAGCCTGAAGCGTATGGGAACATTCCGAAAAAAAGCCATGATTCCTCCCCTATGCCGTAAAACGATTTGCAAAATCGTTTTACGGCAGATTCGCTACTCCATCTTGAACTTTTTCACCGATTCGAGAAGCTCCCGCGCGAGCCGGGAGACTTCCTCGGCAGAACCGACTATATGCTGATGAGGATGCAGCGGAATTTTCCGGCCCGAAGCCTGCCCCACATTCTGGGATACCTCATTCATTCCCAGAGTAAGCTGCCCCATTGCCGAGGCGATATCATTGGCTCTGTGGCTGGACTGGGCAGCATGGTTTGCTATTTCATTGGCTGCTTTCATCTGTTCTTCCAGGGCATGGGAAATAATTTTGGACGAGCTGTTGAGCCTGTTGATGATAGCGGACACATCGCCGATCACGGCAACAGCCTGTCCCGTGTTTTCCTGCATCAGCGATATGCGGGCAGCAATATCATCTGCGGCACGGGTGCTTTGCAGTGCGAATTCCTTTATTTCATTTGCAACTACAGCAAAACCCCTGCCGGCTTCTCCCGCAGACGCAGCCTCAATATCGGCATTCAGAGCCAGCAGCGCGGTCTTGTCGGCAATCCTTTTGATAAGCTCGGTAACTTCGCCGATCTCATTGGCCGCATCTCCCAGCGAGGTCATGGTGCTTCTGGCTTTTTCAGCCGATATCACAGCATCCCCGGCGATACATGATCCTTCATGGGCATTCATTCCTACCTGATTGATGGACGCTGACATCTGCTCGACAGCACTCGCTACCGTAGTATTACTTTGCAGCATAAGCTTTGCCGTATCGGCGGCGCTTCGCGTGTTGGCACTGATTTCTTCGGAAGCCGAAGCCAGTGCGCCGATATTCTTTGTCATAAGCGCGGAAGCCTCGGCGAGACGGCTGCCCCTGAACCTGACATCTCCGACGATTTTTCTGAACTCCAGTACCATGGTGTTCAGAGCATTCATCATCGCTCCGATCTCGTCTTTCCTTCCGGTGACAAAGCTCACGGACAAGTCAAAATCAGCCAGCCGCTGAACCGCAGCCGACACAGACCTTATAGGGCTGACAAACATAAACCGCGTGACAGCCACGACTGCCGCGGTGACAATCAGAAAGGAGATAACTCCTGCCGCAGCCAGTATTTTCAGAAAATTCGAAGTATTCTCGAATATCTCATCTGATTCCTGAACGCTGGAGACATACCATTCGTACTGTATTGCCGACAGTGGAAAATCCACTTTGCGGAAAAAGTATTTTTTTCGGATGCCCTCGGAAGATTCTGTGAAACTGTAGTCTCCTCCGAGAACTTTCGAACGGACGGAAGCTGATTTTTCTGCAAGTTTTTCGTTGAGAATATAGGCTTTGTCCGGATGGTAAATCATCATTCCTCTGCTGTCTGCAAAGCAGAGATAACCGGATTTGCCCAGCCGGACAGACCTCACAAACCGGTCGGTGATATATGCCATCTGCGGGCTTATGATTGCTGCTCCCACAATGAGTCCCTCCTTTTTGACCGGGACCGAAATCACCACGACGGGTTCGCCTCTCAGTATGCTCGGATAAACTTCGCTGACAAAGTATGTTTTTCCTTCAAAAGCAGCTCTGATGAAGCCGAACTGCATCCCTCCTCTGCCCACGGTTTTTCCTTTGACAGTATCTGTAAAAAACTGGCCGTTTCGGATGGTTTTTTCCTGACCCGCGACCTTCACCGTGATTTTTTCTTCAGATTTCAGCCTGACCGCAAGGGGAAGATTTTCATAATACGGATACTGCTCATGTATCTTTTGCAGATATTCCGAGGCGCTGAGAAGAGATTCGGCATCCTGCGGATTTGCACAGGCGCGAATGACCGAAGGCTCGCCTGCGATCATCTGCACTATCCGTACCTGATCTTCCATCCAATACCGGATTGCGTTTGCCGACTGTCCGGTTACGGTTTCGCAGAAATGTTCATTTTCTTCTGCGGAACGGGCATGCTCTCTGAAGTAAACAATAGCAGAAAGAATCATCATCAGGACGAACAGAATCGGTGTGATAATAATAAGATAACGCACAGTGATCTTGTTTTTTGTCTGTATCATATCCCTCCGTGGGGTAGAACAGGCATTTTTGCCTGTTCATGATAAAGGTCAGACAGAAATGTCTGTTCATGATAAAGGTCAGACAGAAATGTCTGACCCACCGAATCTTATAAATCATAATGCAGTGATCTTGTTTTTTGTCTGTATCATATCCCTCCGTGGGGTAGAACAGGCATTTTTGCCTGTTCATGATAAAGGTCAGACAGAAATGTCTGTTCATGATAAAGGTCAGACAGAAATGTCTG
>DYRK01001032.1 GCA_020718785.1 Desulfatirhabdium butyrativorans
TTCAGTCTGTCAGAGATGGAATCACGGTTCGGATAAAGCGTCTGTCATCTTCGTCTATTCTTCTGAGTCCTTCCATCAGAAGGTGCATGAAATCTCCCACTTCTTCGGCTTTCATTTCTTCGGGCGACAGTCCCGGAATAAACTTGAATCTGCCCCGTTTGAGTTTCAGCAATTCGAAAAAGGCTTCCTCGCCTTCTTTTCCGTCATATCTGACGCTTACAAGCCCGCCTTCCCTGAAGGAAAGATACGCGGTGGTATCCGCGAGTTTCAGTGTCAGAACCCCGGTTTTCTGATTCATGTTAAAAGTCTGAAATAATTCCGAAGGCGGCATTTCGGAGAGTTTCCCTGCCATTCCGGATGAAAACTCTTCGGACCTTGCCATGTTTATCTCAGCCATTCTTCCCGCAAGCAGCCGGGTGAAATACATCTGAAGCGACTGGGATTTGCCTAAAATTTTCTTAAAATCTTTGGCGACAATGTATAGTACCGTGGAAGGTTTGACCGCTTTTATGGTCGCGCCCACGGGATTTCCGCTCAGAAGACTCATTTCGCCGAAAACATCTCCTTTTCCCATAAATGCCAGACTCATCTCATCGTCTCCCAGAACTTCCACCCTTCCGGACACAATGATATAAAGATGTCTTCCGGGGTCTCCTTTTCTGATAATAATATCTCCGACCGCGAATTCGTCGAATTTCAGATAGGAAGTGAATTCTTTGACAATATCATCTTCAAGAGACTGAAATATCGTGAATTTGCTTAATGACCGCGCCACAAGGCTGACATAATCTTCGGGTTTTTTAGATAAGGCACCGCTTTGATTTTCTTCTCTTTTATATCCGAACCGGATCAGTCCGGTGCATCCGCTGCAATTGAACACTGATTCATCCCGGATGCTGTCCTTACCTGATACATCAGGGGCCCCGGTCCTGAGAACTTTCATAACATCTCTGACGAGAATAAGGCAGGGAGCTTTGTTGCGCGGAGGAAAAAAAGATTTGCCGGACAGATAAAACTCGTCTCCCGTCTCATAAAGCGGGCAATTGTTTTCTCCGACAATTTTAAATACCGGCGAACGGACAGAAACGCCTTTTTTCTCCGGCTCCTGTCCCCGGTCCGGAGGAGACTCTTCTTTTATCGCAAGCCGCTCTTTTTTGATAGATACAGGAGGATAGACTTTGAAAATGTGCTTGCATTTCACACAGCGGAATTTAGAGCCTTGCTCCTTGATAAGGGTCGTATCAAGGTCGTACTCGGTATGGCATTTTTCACACGCTACTTTCATGATATACCTTAACCCTTTGATGGTCTCATAAAAAGCCCGAACAGCCGTTTCCGAAACCCGGGCATGGTAAAATAAACGCTGATGAAAAGCCAGTTCCGGCAAAACAGCCGGTGAGCGGAGAAAGCGATAACACCGGCTGAATATCTGATTTTTCCTCGTTCCCAAGCCCCGGCTTGGGAACGCACTTGCCGGGGAAGCCCAGGCTTCCC
>DYRK01000299.1 GCA_020718785.1 Desulfatirhabdium butyrativorans
TTTGTTTTATGGGAATCGAATTCAAAAAGTTCAGATTATGACGGTGGACAGAATACATATCAGAATCAGGAATTAATGATATGACAGCGGATATGTTTATAAAAAAATAACCGTGTCAAATTTCAACCGTAAATCAGAAATTGAAAACAGAGAGGTTTCAGATGTCCTGTTTGGCAAATGTTATATTAAGAATAATGGGAGATGATTTCGATCCTGATATAATATCAGAGGAATTG
This sequence comes from Desulfatirhabdium butyrativorans, assembly GCA_020718785.1. Classification (GTDB taxonomy): domain Bacteria; phylum Desulfobacterota; class Desulfobacteria; order Desulfobacterales; family DYRK01; genus DYRK01. The sequence continues at coordinate 237 of DYRK01000299.1, forward strand.
TCTGTTGAAGCAACTGAGAAATGGAGAAAAGGACAGAAATCGGTCAGATATAATACATTTAAAAAATACGATTGCTGGTTATATGCGACCGGTTACAAAAGAGTGACTGATATCAATGAATTGTTGACATATATATATTTGCTGTTCAATGAAAAGAAAGAAAAAATAAGAATAACCGCCGAAAAATTTCAGCTAAGTATCTCATTGGATATAGTAATAAAGATGTCTGATGAGGAATTGCCCGCACTGTATTTTGAAAAGAGAATCATAAATTTTTTATATCATATCGGGGCTGAAATAGATATTGATATGTATCTGACAGAAAATAAATAAAAATTAATTACACTTATACCACGATGCCGCAGGCAATATTGAAACCGTCACCCTGATGGGACGAGAACCTTTGTATATAACCAAAATAACCGGCTTATCCGTGTTATCGGAGGAGCGGTTACACCCGGCGAATATTTTTATGACGCATTCGGAAGGCGGGTAAAAAAAGTTGCTTCCGGTATTGCAACGGTATATCATTATGATATTGCAGGAAATATGATTGCCGAGTCAACAGGAGGCACGCCGTCAAGGGACATTGTTTATCTGAACGGCGAACGGATCGCCATGCGGCTGTATGGTTCACAGGCTGGGTGGTATTTCTTTATTAATGATCACCTCGGAACTCCGCAGAAGATTGTAAACGAAGCCGGTGAAGTTGTCTGGAACGGCTATTATCAGCCGTTCGGAAAAGCAGCGGCTTATCCTGCGACAGTTACAAACAATATCAGGTTGCCGGGACAGTATTATGACGCTGAAACAGGGCTGCACTACAACTGGCACAGATACTATGACCCGGATACAGGGCGGTATCTGATGCTTGACCCGATTGGATTGGATGGCGGGCTAAATCTTTATGCGTATGTGATGGGAAATCCGGTGAATCTGACCGATTTCGACGGATTAGATGCAACCCTTCCTTTTACCTGGTGGGAAGCCGTAATAGGCGCAGGGAAAGAAGGGGCAACCATAGGTGGCGGCGGAATTGCTTTTATCGCAGGCGGAATCATTCTTGTGACAGCCACACCTGCAGGAGAAGGCTCGGACATCATACCTGACAGCAGCAGTTCCGCCAGCATTAATAAGACGGTACTGTTGATGATTCAGCTGGAATTGACAATGATTGTGAAAAGAAGGGCAAATGGAAATGTGAAGGATACAGTCAATATGATCAAATTGGTACACCTAAGCATGTTCGCAGAGGAAGTACTTTGATAATTGCATATGGAAAAACGGAAGCTCTTGCCAGAGATGCTTGGATTAAGAAAGCTCAAAATGCTGCTCCGAGAGGTTTTACGGCAAGACATATTTTGCCAAAGTGTAAAAAGGTAAGATAACTGAGGGGTGTGCATAATTCAGAGTTAATAATATCAGATTGTTATGAAAATAATAGTGATATGCTCCTTCTGTTCTGATCTGATCTGATTTCATGAAAAAGAGGAATTATTTTCAGCCTTCTGACAGTAAGATATTAACGGTATATTAGCAAATAACACATAAATAAAAGATGTTATCTCTCAGGTGAATTCTGCACACCCCTCAGATAACTGATTGTGGGGAAAATCTCAAAGTGCTGGTTTTTTTGTATCAAGCCGCCCAACATTGATAGCGGAGAAATGCACTGATAGTTAACCTATTGATAAAGGTTTAAAAATGATCAATAATTTATTGAGCTTAATAATTGATATTGAAACAGGGAGCGAAATAGATGCTTTTGAGGCGGCAAAAAAAATTGCCTGTCATAAACTTTCAAAGACTGAATTGGCAAAATTGTCAAATGTTTTAGTTGAAGGAGTTGATGTGCATAACAAGGAAGCTGCGACATATGCTATTTCTTGGATAAAAAACAAATCGTTGGCTTTAGCCATACTGACAGATATCTTGAACAAATCACAAAATCATGAGAGAGTTCGTGGGCAAGCCGCTGAAGGTATTGGCATCATAAAGCCATCCCGAAAGTATAAAATGAGGATGGAAGCTGAGAAAGTTTTGTTAAAAAGCCTAAACGATCCTTCTCCAACAGTAAGGTTTTGGTCATGTTATGCAGTTGGCGAGTTGAAAATGAAAAGTGCTCTCTCAATATTAAAAGAGTTACAGGATAAAGACGATGATATTTGTCTAGGATGGTGGTACGTCTCAGAGGAGGCAGAGGATGCAATTGCCAGAATTAATGATCGTGAGTGGAAAGATCGAATTCCTATAAGTCAAAGGAAGTCAGGGGAACGGAATTCCTGGTAGGCCCCGATCTGTCTGGAAGGGGGAATAAATCTTTATGCGTATGTAACGGGGAATCCGGTGAATCTGACCGACCCCACAGGTGAAATTCCGCCTCTGCTTCTTATTCTCGAATATATATGGGACGCACTGAATATCGCCCATGACGTAATAACAGAAGACGAGATAGGTCTGGTCAACGATATCGCAGCCTTTTATATTCCGTTGTATCCCGCCGGTATAACAAAGGTTTGTAAGATAGGGAAAAATTTACCGAAATTCACGAAAAAGATGTTAAGTAATTCTAAAACAATGTATGAGGGTCGAAAAATCAGAAAAGTTGATGAATTAGTCAGCAAATTCGGCGGTAAAGCAGAAAACTGGAAGAAGAGGAAAGGATGGGATGAATTCGGAAACGAGTGGCACTGGTATGAAAATAATGGGAATCGGGTAGGTATAAAACGGGCGGGCGAACCCGATCCTTTTTAGGAATGAACATTATGAAAGTACGGACAAAAAAGAATATTCACGATCATATACTTGACGAATACGATCATCAGCACCTTGAACCGGATAAAATATATGAGGTTATCGGAATAACTTATGAAAATTACAGGGTCATAGATGAAATAGGTGAACCTATTTTATACCCTAAGTATCTTTTTGAGGTAACCGACCCTCTGATTCCGGCAGACTGGATTTGGGAAAAGTATGCTTCAGATGAATATTATATTGATCCGCCTGAGTTAAGTGAACGAGGATTTTATGAAGATTTTTTTGACAGACAACCTTATGCCGGAGAAATTTTCAGACAGTTTGTAATTTCACATGAACTGATGACAGAAGACGAATGGAGAAAGAGGTATGAAGACCTTAAATAATCCATTTTCAGCAAAGCAACAGCATAACTAGCCGTTGCACCGGACAAGCCCTATCGGGCTTGCCGGTGAACTCGTTGTTATGCAACTTGAAATTTTACACATGGAGTAAGTTATGTCATTTCAAACACCAATAAAATATGTCAAAGAAGGATGAGTCTTTAGAGGCGTGGGTTGAGAAAGAAACGAAAACTAAAGATAAAAGTATGTTTTTATCGAATCATCTTATTCCAGATGTAAGTTTAAAATTAGAGGGCTTTGATGAATTCATAATTGAGAGAACCCAAATCCTTAAAGAAAAACTTAAAAGCCTTTTGGCATAACCATCTGTTGCAGCCGGTTGACATAGTTGAACTTTGTGTAAAAATTTTAAATTATGAAACCATCTGAATTAAAACTCGGAATATCATGTTAAAACGATTCTTACTCATTCGCGGTGCGGAACTTATTGCATTTACGCTGCTTGCTTCCATACCGCTCACAGTCAGCAATTCTTATGCACTCGGATTGCTGACCCTGCTGGCGATTTACGGGATTCTTCTGATCGGATTGGATGTTACTGTCGGCTATCTCGGTCAGGTGAATCTGGCTCAGGCTGCATTCTTGGGACTCGGAGCTTATGCAGCCGGGTTGAGCGTTTCGCTGATGGGATTCGGTATGTTGAGCGCGCTTGCAATGAGCATGTTGACAGGTCTGATTTTCGGCGGATTGCTGGCTTTTCCGGCTTTGCGTCTGGAAGGTCCCCAGTTTGCCCTTGCGACGCTCAGTTTTTCTGCCCTGACTACGACAGTTCTGAACGAATTGGAATGGCTTACCGGCGGAGCGCAGGGGCTGCATGTCATCCGTCCTATATTTTTCGGATACACGGTAAATGCCAACGGATTTTACTGGCTGTGCCTGATTCTTCTGGCTTTGGTCTGGATGTCCATGCGTAATCTGCTTTCTTCACAGTGGGGACGGGCTTTTGAGGCATTGCGCGACAGCCCGATTGCAACCGATGCGATGGGCGTAGGAACTTACCGCCACAAAGTAGCGGGCTTTGCACTGGGTTCCGCGCTCGGCGGATTGGCAGGCGGACTTTATGCTTTCAATTTCCAGTATTTGCAGCCCCAAAGCTTTGTTTATGAGCTAATGGTCATCCTGCTGCTCGGAGTAGTTTTAGGCGGACGCAAGAGTTTATGGGGAGCTTTTTTCGGAGCCGCCCTGATTGCCCTTTTGCCCAATTTATTATCCAACCGCATGCTGTTCAGACTTATTTCATCTTTCGGTTTACTTGCTGCCATCTTTGCCGGTATCCGGGGTATGATGAAAAAAACCACACAGCCGTTTCAGGCAATCGCGCCTGTCGTTGCTATGGCGATGCTCGTTGTCGGAGAAATGCTTGTTGAAAATACCGAAGACTGGCGCAAGGCAATCTTTGCTCTGATGCTGTTTTCTGTGGTGGTAGGTCTGCCCGAAGGAATTATGGGATTTGCCGCACGTTTTCTGACGCAGCTCTTCCGAATTGATCCGCCGAATCTTCCTGCGGCTTCGGCACTTGACGCCGTGCTTCCGGCAAAAAAGCCGGATGGAAATCCGCTTCTTGAATTACTTGACTTAAAGCGATATTTCAGCGGCGTCAAAGCTGTTGACGGGGTTTCCATGACAGTACGCTCCGGTCATATTCACGGGCTGATCGGTCCCAACGGCTCAGGCAAAAGTACTGCTGTGAATGTTATTTCCGGGCTTTACGCGCCGACATCCGGCAAGCTTTTTTTGCATGGCAGAGACTTGCCTATGGGTATGTTCAAGGTGTCTCAGACAGGTATTTCGCGCACATTCCAAAACCTGCAGCTCTTCAGCGAACTGTCTGCTATGGACAATGTCATGGTTGCAATGAAAGGAAGTTATCGGACAGTATTGCCGCTGGTGCTGCTTGGATTTGCCAAAAAAGAGGAAAAACGCGCTCAGGCAGACGCGCTTGCTTTGCTGGAACTGGTGGGACTTAAAAATCAGGCACGAATCAGCGCGAAAGGTCTGACTTATGGCGCACAGCGTTTTCTTGAAATTGCGCGTGCTTTGGCCCGCAAGCCCGATCTGCTGATTTTAGACGAACCGGCAGCAGGGCTGGCACATCCTGATGTGAACAATCTGATTGACATCATCTGGCGCATTCACAAGCGCGGCATCACCGTCATTCTTATTGAGCATCACATGGATGTCGTAAGTGAATTGTGCGATGTGGTAACGGTGCTGGATGGCGGCAGGGTAATTGCCGAGGGCGCGGCAGAAGAAGTAAAACGCGATCCCAAAGTAATCGAGGCTTATCTGGGAACTGCGAACGGATCTGCTGCACATTCCTCGTTCCCAAGCCCCGGCTTGGGAACGATTTCTCGTTCCCAAGCCGGGGCTTGGGAACGAGAAGAAAAAAAGATGCTGGTTGTTGAAAAATTACATGCAGGTTATGGCGCAAGTGAGGTGCTGACAGGACTTTCCCTGAAAGTGGGCTTCGGGAGGATTGTGGCTCTGATAGGTGCAAACGGCGCGGGCAAAACTACCGCAATGCGTGCCATTTCAGGAATGCTGAAGCCGGGAAAAGGGAGCGTTCTGCTTGACGGAAAGCCGGTGCAGGGCTATGACGCCTCAAAGATTGCAAGAATGGGCTTGGCACATGCACCGGAAGGGCGGAAAGTTTTCGGTCCTCTGTCAACTGAGGACAATCTTTTGCTCGGAGCGTACAGCCGCTTACCGCTTTTTTTCGGCTTCCGCACCAAAGCTGCCCAAGACCTTGAACGGGTTTATGATCTGTTTCCGCTCCTCAAAGAAAGACGGCTTCAGTTGTCCGGCACTTTATCCGGGGGGGAGCAGCAGATGCTTGCTATCGGTCGCGCTCTCATGGCTGATCCCAAAGTTATGCTGCTGGATGAGCCGTCTATGGGGCTTGCTCCGGTTATCATACAGGAAGTTTTCAACACGATCCGACGCCTGAAAGCTGCCGGAATCACCCTGCTGCTGGTAGAACAGTTTGCCAAAAGCGCCTTGGAAGTAGCGGACTACGCTTATGTCATGGAGCGCGGCCGCATTGTTGCCGAAGGGCAGCCTGCGGAACTGCAAAAAGACGAGCGGGTGCTTGAGGCTTATTTGGGCTAAAGGCTTTCCTCGTTCCCAAGCTGGGGCTTGGGAACGAGGAAAGCTGGGGCTTGGGAACGGGGAAAGCTGGGACGCTTACTTGCCGGACATCATGCTCTCAGGGACTTTGACAGCAACGACTTCCCCGCGGGCGCAGATTTCATTCCGTGCCGAGAGAGTAATGCTGACCACAACTTTGCGTCCCTTGATTTCCCTGACTCTGCCCCGCAGTTCCAAATCTGCGTCAAGCGGAGTTGGCCGCAGATAATCCACATGCAGAGATGCGGTCACAAAGCGCAGCGGCGGTTCTGTGTCCATGTCCCGATTTTCGGCCCGGTAAGCCGCGGCAGAAGCTGTGCCGGTTCCGTGGCAATCAATGAGCGAAGCCAGCAATCCGCCGTAAACATAGCCCGGCATGGCTATATGATAGGGTCTCGGACGGAAGATGCAGACGCTTTCTTCGCCCTCCCAATAACTCTTGATTTGCAGACCCTGTCCGTTCATTCTGCCGCATCCGTAGCAATGACTCATCTGTTCAGGGTAGTAATCCTGAAAAGCCTTTTCGTTCATCATAATTTCCTTTCATTTCAATAATATACTGTCCACCGTTATAGACTGAACTTCTGAATGTTGCCGTAAAACGCCAAGGCTAAAACAGACGCAAACCGTTTCTCCGCAAAAACGAT
>DYRK01000300.1 GCA_020718785.1 Desulfatirhabdium butyrativorans
TTATGTCATCCGGATTATCTGAATATCATACAAGCATTTGAAAATTTTCAGATAGAAGTGACCTGCCCGTTCTACAGAGATGAAATCCGAAAGTTTTTCGAACCCGGCGCACCCTTTGTTGAAAGCCGTCTGGAAGCGATAAAATATTTGCGTGAGAAAAATATTGCTGTTTCACTGCGCCTTGATCCTATATTTCCGAGAGAGCCTCTGCCCGTACAGTTTTTCGGCAAACCTGCGCTGGCAGATTACGCCGCGCCCCAAAGTCATAGCGAAAAAGACATTGAGCAGTTGATCCGGTTTGCAGCACAAGTCCGATGCAAGGCTGTTATTGTTTCGCCTTTAAAATTAGTTATGAACCGATTCGGGGATTCGGATTTGCGTGAAAATTATCTGAAACTCTACGCGGCAGCCAATCAGGGCAGAGCGATCAAAAAAGGCTCATCCTATCGTCTGCCTTGGCCCTTATACCGTCACTGGACAGAAAAGCCCCGGGAGCTTGCTGTATCGTTGGGAATACCTTTGATTTATTGTAAAAACAATCTTTACAGTACACGGTGAGCGCGTCGGAGACCCTATTAAATTATTTATATGGAGAGATGAAATATAATGGCTGAAAAATATGATGAACTTGAATTTAAAATCCCTGTGGAATGTAACGACTATATGGAATGCTCTGATTTTGTAGCAGATTCGATTGAACGTATTATGCAGACGGCTATGGATGAAGGTCATAATAAAATTATTATAAACACAAATCTTAAACTCGGTCTCCCCATGGAAAATATAAATAAAATTGCGGGTCCTTTTATCGAAGCATGGGTATTTGAAATTTTTTCTGATGTACTTGAAGATGAAAAGAATACATATCAACTGATAAATGTTGAAGCGGGTGAACGTCTGAATATGGCTGATATTATTCTTCAGTTTAAAAAAGAAAGAAAACATCAATCCTCTGTAACATCAAATGTAGATGTCAAAGCTACGAGCGAAGATATCAAACATAGCGGAAAGTCTCCGAATATCACATCTTTTGCCCGCATCAGAACAGCATATATAAAAGAGCCTGACTATATTTTTATTATTCTTTCAATAAAACACAAAGTTTTCAGTCGGAAAGACCCGGAAACCAGAATGATGATGGGGGTTATGGAAATCGTCGGCTTCAGAGCTTATGACTTAAAATATCTTTCAGACTCAGATATCAACTATAATCCGGCGTTAGGAAGCGGTCAGTTGCAAATAAGAGATATCCGTTACGTTACGAGACAGAACAGAAATGTATGGGAGTTTTGTCAAATATTAGACAGAAAATGTATTGCGTCTCGTACAGGTTTTCAAGGCTGGTATCGCTATGCAAAACAGTACGGGTGGATAAAGAATGAGTAATATCGAAATCAGGCTCGGAGATGTATCGGAATTATTTAAAGAACTCAGCGATGATTCGATAGACCTCATTATTGCCGATCCACCTTATAATCTGGGAAAAGATTACGGCAATAACCATGATCTCAAAGCATTCGACGACTATCTGATGTTCTCACGGAAATGGCTTTCCGAGGCATTCCGTGTTCTGAAAAAGACCGGAACGCTCTATGTATTTATGGGTGTACGGTTTATTTCCTATTTCTATGATATTATGGACAGAGAACTGTCAATGCTTTTCAATAGCTGGATTACATGGCATTATACTCAGGGCATGGGCAGAAAAACAGGTTTTTCGCCAAGACATGATGACATACTGATGTTCAATAAGACGGCAAAATTCAAGTTTAACTTGGACGATGTCAGAATACCTCAGAAATATTACAGAGAAAGAAACAATATGCGCGGGGCAAATCCGGGCGATGTCTGGCAGTTTTCTCACGTGCATTATTGCAATGAAAACCGTCAGAATCATCCCACACAAAAACCGGAGGGCTTAATGGAGCGGATGGTGCTTGCATCTTCCGACAAAGGGGATACCGTACTTGATCCTTTTGCAGGAAGCGGTACTACACTGCGAGTCTGTCAGCAGTCAGACAGAAACTGTATCGCTTTTGAAATCAATCCCGACTATGTCCGAATGATCAAAGATAGACTTTCAAAACCTTTCAAGGGATTTGACAGTATTGATCCCCGAATGGAAAGGATTCCTTTGGATTTGAGACATCCGGACATCAGAAATTTTTATCTTGAAAATCATATAGAATGGTTTCTGAAATATCACAGCAGTTCTGTTCCGGATTTTTTAAAATCCGTAAAAGAACTGTACGGGAACGGAATAAATATTGATCTGAGAACACCGCAAAAACAAAGATCACTCTTTGATTGATGCAGAATTGTTTTTATTTTAACATGAGTAATATCAGGAGAAATACATGCCGAAAATTATTGAAGGAAAACTGTTTGCAGAGGGCAAGAGATTTGCGATGGTGACAAGCCGTTTCAACGACTTTATTACAGACAGGCTGGTGGGCGGTGCAATGGATGCCCTGCTACGCAGCGGTGCGAGCGATGAAGATATCGAGATTGTGAAAGTGCCGGGCGCATTTGAAATTCCGCTGCTGGCAAAAAAACTGGCAGAAAAGGGCAGATACGACGCTGTTATCTGCCTCGGCGCTGTGATCCGAGGCTCCACACCCCATTTTGACTATGTCTGCGCCGAAGCATCCAAAGGCATTGCCGCTGCCAGCATGGATACCGGAGTTCCGATTATTTTCGGTATTCTTACCACAGACAGCATCGAACAGGCTATTGAACGCGCAGGCACAAAAGCCGGAAACAAAGGCTGGAGTGCGGCAATGGCCGCAGTGGAAATGGCAAATCTGATGGACCTTGTTGCCGATGAGGATTCGGCAGCAGAAGACGTTTCGTCAGAAAACGATATCCCTTTTTAAGGGAAAACACAGGAAATCTGATTGAAACGGTTTAACTATGGGAAATCCCCGTACCCGATCACGTGAATGCGCGTTGCAGGTGCTTTTTTATATGGATATGCGTCAGGATACTTCTCAGGATCCGGTGGAATTTTATTGCAAAAATTTTCCTCTTTCAAAGGTGGCATTACCGTTTTTTCTTGAACTGATGAAGGGCATCATACCTCTTATTCCCCGTATTGACAGGATTGTCGAAGGCTTTTCCGACAACTGGAAAATCAGCCGGATGTCCTGTGTTGACAGAAATGCCATGAGGATTGCCGTGTATGAAATGCTTTTCTGCGACGATATTCCGGAGAAAGTCTCCATAAACGAGGCTATCAATCTCGGAAAAAAATACGGAACCGATGAATCCGGCGCATTTATCAACGGTATTCTTGACAGCATCCGTATCGAACTTGAAAAAAAGGGAAGGCAGATCATAAAAGAGATAGAAAGCGAAGTCCCCGCGGATCCGCTGCCTGAGACAAAACCTGTCGTGCCGTCTCCGGATGAGTCATATAAAGCGGAAAAGACTGAGAATGAACTGCCCCCGGGACAGCCTCTGCCTGAAAGGAAACAGATCAGGGAAAATGTCATAAGAAAACGAAACAGACCGCCCTTGCAGGAGAGCGGAACTGAATCTGCAAAGAAAGGAAGATAGTATTATGGAAATCAGAAAAGTGTTACTTACAGAAGATGAAATGCCTCGGCAATGGTATAATATCCTTGCCGACATCAAAATGAACCCGCCGCTGGGACCTGACGGGAAAGTGATCAGCCCCGATGCCCTTTCGCCGGTTTTTCCCATGAACCTGATCGAGCAGGAGGTCAGTTCCGAAAGATGGATTGATATCCCTGAAGAAGTACTGGGTGTGCTGAATATCTGGCGTCCCTCTCCTTTGGTAAGGGCATTGTCTCTTGAAAAAGCTTTGGGCACACCTGCCAGAATCTATTTCAAAAATGAAAGTTTAAGCCCTCCGGGAAGCCATAAGCCCAATACTGCCGTACCGCAGGCTTACTACAACAAAGTCTTCGGTATCAGACGGCTCACCACCGAGACCGGCGCAGGACAGTGGGGGAGCGCGCTGGCGTTTGCATGCAGTCAGTTCGGCCTTGAATGCAAGGTGTATATGGTCCGGATCAGTTTCGATCAGAAACCCTACCGCAAATCTCTGATGTCTGTCTGGGGAGCAAAATGCGTTGCCAGCCCCAGCATGGAAACCCGTGCCGGCAGAGATATTCTTGAAAAAACGCCGGACAGTCCCGGAAGTCTCGGCATTGCCATCAGCGAAGCAATCGAGGAAGCTGTAGGTGATACTACAGGTCAGACGCGTTATGCCCTCGGAAGCGTTCTCAACCATGTTATGCTGCACCAGACGATTATCGGACTGGAAGCAAAAAAGCAGATGGAGAAAATCGGAGAATATCCGGATATCGTAATCGGCTGCGCGGGCGGAGGGAGTAATTTTGCGGGGCTTGCTTTTCCTTTTGTGCATGACAAAATCAACGGAAAGCAGTTAGAAATCTATCCGGTGGAACCCACAGCCTGTCCCACATTGACTCGCGCTCCTTTTGCCTACGATCACGGAGACTGCGCCGGATATACCCCGCTTTTGGCAATGCACAGTCTCGGGCATACTTTTGTTCCCGCGCCCATCCATGCCGGCGGACTCAGGTATCACGGCATGGCTCCCACGGTGAGCCAATTAGCTGCCGAAGGACTCATCGAAGCCAAAGCTGTCAGCCAGTTGGCAGCATATCAGGCAGGTGTTCTGATGGCCCGGACCGAAGGAATTGTTCCTGCTCCGGAAACCAACCACGCATTGGCCTGTGTGGTGGATGAGGCAAAGAAGGCAAAAGAAGAAGGCAAAGAAAAAGTGATTCTTTTCAACTTCAGCGGACACGGAATGATTGACCTTGTAGCTTATGACAAATATTTTGCAGGTCAGTTGCAGGATTATGTGCTGAGTAAAGAAGAGGAATGCAAATTCGAAGAATGTCTTAAAGCCTATCCCAAACCGCAACTGCTGAAAAGCCGATAGGGAAGTGAAAAGTGAGAAGTGAGAAATGGATAAAGATGAGTTTGAACGGCGATGTCCACGGCTGGGACATTCCGTATTTTTTCAATACTGCATGACATGCGGAGAGGATGCACTGCCCTGCTTTAAGGTTGCCGATTGCTGGTGGGAATATTTCGATGTTACGGCATATCTGAAGAGCAAACTGTCTGAAGAGCAGTTCAGCAGGCTTGTCCGCACATTGCCCAAGCCGAAAGTGACAAGTCTTCTCGATCTGATTGAACAGGCGAAAAAGAGATTAGAGGTCAGGGGTTAGGGGTCAGGGGTCAGAGGCAAGAGGTCAGGGGTCATTCCTCTGACCCCGAACCCCTGACCTCGAACCCCCTCGTAAGGAGGCCGATTTGATTATCAAGGTGTTGGAAGTGGGTCCGATTATGGCGAACTGCTATATTCTGGGCTGTGAGAAAACTAAAGAGGCAGCAGTCATTGATCCCGGAGATGATACGGATCAGATTCTGCTCGCGCTTGCCGAAGAGAAACTTAAAGTCAAATATATTTTAAATACTCACGGACATTTCGATCATGTAGGCGGCAACAGAAAAATGAAAAATGCAACCGCCGCGAAAATTGTGATCCATCCGTTAGATGCGCCGATGCTGAGTCATCTTGCATCCGCAGCCGCGTCCTGGGGTATGGCGGCTGAAGACTCCCCGCTGCCCGATCAGTTGGCGGAAGAAGGGGATACGCTCTCTTTCGGAACCGTCACGCTGAAGGTGATTCATACCCCCGGACATACTCCGGGAGGCATTTCCTTTCTCGTTTCCAAGCCGGGGCCTGGGAACGAGGGGGGAAAGGTGTTTGTGGGCGATACCCTGTTTGCAGGTTCTGTCGGACGCACCGATTTTCCGGGCGGAGATTTTGCCACACTGATATCTGCCATAAAAAACAAACTCTTCAGACTCGGAGACGATACGGTCGTTTACACGGGTCACGGCCCGGAAACGACCATCGGCAGGGAAAAGCGTTCCAATCCTTTTGTCCGCTGAATCAGAAGGCTCCGAGCCGGCAGGGTTTTATTTTTATGTTCAATGCTTCGCAGGTGCTGCTGACGGTCATTTTGCGGACCTTGAACCGGGAGGCGATCTCCCATGCGCTTCTGCATGGGAGCCGCCTGTCAGTCGCTGCCTCGGAGACCGCAGCTTTTAATTCCTCGGACGCGTCTTTGTCTGCTGCGACAATCTTTGATTCGGGCTTGTAACCGAACAGCCCCAACTGACATTTGACGATTCTGAAATTCATCAGATCAGCAGTTTTCCCGACTTCAGCCGGCAATATGCCTGAATCCTCTGCAATCTGAAATGCGACCGCGCAGGGAAGTTCATTCTCTTTTGTGTATTTAAGGATTTCATCTCTGATTGCAGGGTCCGGCTGTGCGTCGGGGCCGTGTTTTTCCGTGAATTTTTTGCTTTTGCTGATATTCATGAACTGCTCCTTATGTAAGTGTAAAATTCTTCACTCGGAAATTATACGGATTTTTCTGAAAAAGACAATCAAAATTTGAAATCCGGCTTCAGAAGATTCTTGACAAATCTTTTATACCATAATATTATGCCGGCATTCGCACTACTCATAAAAATAATCGTAACATATTTATTTTATTCAAAATGATAAAATAACTGCCTGTAATAAAAACTCATGGTCAAAATATCTTTTTTCGGAAAAACAGGCGTCGGTCTTGAACGTGCAGACAATGAGGATGCCTTTTCAATATGTCCTGAAAAAAGGTTCTGTTTTGTTGCAGACGGCATGGGAACTGTATGATTTGACAGAGGAAGAAATAAAGATTGCGGAAGGAGAAAGCTGAATGGAAGAACTGTTTGAACTGAGAACTCATATTGAGAAAGGGCGATATGCGGAAGCATTGGTTTTACTTGGAGAAATGGAAGAGATGAGCAGGGAGGACAAAATCAATAAGATTGAAAGTTTTCTGGATATTCTGCTTATTCATCTTATTAAACAACATTCAGAAAAAAGAACAACCCGCTCATGGAATGCCTCTGTTTACAATGCGCTGCGACAGATTGAAAAGATAAATAAAAAAAGGAAATCAGGGGACTGCTATCTGAATGCAGATGAATTGAAAGCATCTGTGGAGGAAAGTTACCGGGCATCTTTGCAATATGCGTCGCTTGAAGCTTTCGGAGGGGCTTTTGATGAGACCGGGCTTGCCCGGATGGTTGATGAACCGCAAATCAA
>DYRK01000301.1 GCA_020718785.1 Desulfatirhabdium butyrativorans
TTAGCAGGAAATTTCAGAAATGTCAAGAAGTTATTTCTTAGCTTGATGCATATGACGTTCTTCCCCGCTGTTGAATATCCCCCTCCGGGCGCAACCATACCTAGAGCAAACAAGCCGACAGAGGATGCCTTTTCGGCTCCGCTGGCACAGGGATCAATCACTGTCTGAACGGTTGTGACGGCATCGGATGCGGAAAGAGCGGCTTCGACAACAGCCCATATTGCCGCTAAAATTGCCAAAGGATTCTGACCGTCCGGGTCAGTCAGGTTTACAGGGTTTCCTTCAACATAAGCATAAAGATTCACCCCGCCGTCCAGCCCGATAGGATCAGCCGTGATATAGCGTCCCGTCCTCGGATCGTAATACCTGTGCCAATTGCAGTGCAGTCCCGTCTCGGCATCGTAGTACTGCCCCGGAAAGCGGAAGTTGTTGACAACGATCTCGGTGATGATCAGTGCCTCACCGAACGGCAGATACGCCGCCGCCCACACAACATTGCCCGCCGAATCAACGATCTTCTGCGGCGTGCCGAGATGGTCATTTATGAAGTAATACCACCCTGCCTGCGTGCCGTAAACCTTCATAGCGATGCGCTCGCCGTTGAGATAAACATAATCCCGCAGAGGCGTGCCGCTTCCGTCCGTTTCGGCTATCTTTACAAACAGCAGGCGGATACGGTTTATGTCCGTTCTATGTGACTGAAATCTTATCACCGTTGCCGTTTATATATTCTATTCCTCTCAGTTCGCCACATATCCGGCTCAGATTGAAAAATTCTTCCGACTCAAACACTATCGGAAATGCGGAAATTCCTATCTCGCTTCTGACTCTTTCCAAATATTCTTCGTCAGGAGGCATCATACCGTTCCAGAATGTTACCGGACCATTTTCCGTGAGAATCACAGGCTGAAGATATTCCGTCGCATCTGTCTGATTCCAATAGATATAGCCGATAAATTTTTTATCGGACGCTGTTGTGAATGTTGTTCTGACGATTATCTGCAAATCATTGTCAATATCTCCCGGAATTTTCGCAGGTCTCACGGACATCTCGTCTTCTACAGACTCGTCCATCGGAAAATACCAGGCCGGCTTTTCCTGCAAGTCTCTTTTTGTCAGTTCATATATCTGTTTGTATCCCATCATTTTTCTTTGTTCCTTTCAATATCAGAAGGGTCCGAACTCGGAATAATAAAAGATTCGCTCCCTCCCAGTCTGAGGAAACGAATCTTTTTTCACCGTGAGAGGGCAAAATTATCCGAACGGAGCTGAGAATTCTATTTTATCAGATGTGCTATCACCTCATACAACTCAGGTCGCCCCAGATCGGAATACGCTCTGGACAGGCCGGAACGAATCTCATTCGCGTTATAAAATGCTTTTCGTCCGCTGACCATCGGAGGCAGATATTTTGAAATAAGTTTGTGGATGGCCTCCATGTTGGCCTTCCCGGTATGGGCAAACTGAGAAACATACATACCCGGATGACTGGCCATATCTTTGGATCCGTATCCCAGCATTTTGCCCAGATATTTCGGGCAGGATATGATGAACATTGAATTCTCTTCCCAGATTTGTCGTTTTGCCCAGCGCACGCAGTTCCGCCACTGTCGGAGCTACAGCCTTCCCCACGCTCCCCGACGACTTAAAGACACATTGTTCAACGCTCTGATGAGCCAGAGAACTTCCCTGTCCTCCCTGACCGAACGTGTATACAACCATCACCTGCTCGGCAAACATGACAGTGCCGTTAAGAGCTGCTTTGAAGTAATTTCCGTTTTCCAAAGCAGTCATGGCATTGTCCCAGGCAATCTGGCCGGGAACCAGCATACGAAGTATTCTCGGACTGCGGTACAAACCTTTGAAGTCAGAAAAATTTACAGAATCATTCGCTACATATGTATAATAGTTCGGTCCGCCGTCCAGCCCAATCGGATCCGGCGTGAGATACCGTCCCGTCTGCGGATCATAATAGCGATGCCAATTATAGTGCAGCCCCGTCTCCGCATCGTAATACTGCCCCGGAAAGCGGAAGCTGTTCGCAACAGTCTCTGTGACAATCTGCGCCCCGCCGAAGGGCAGATATGCCGCCGCCCACACAACCCCGCCGGATGCGCTCACGATCTTGTGCGGCGTGCCGAGATGATCGTTGACGAAATAATACCAGCCCGCCTGCGTGCCGTAAACCTTCATGGCGATGCGTTCGCCGTTCAGGTAAACGTAATCCCGCAGGGGACCACCGTTCCCGTCGGTTTCCCTGATCAGATTGCCTGCATAGTCATAATGATACAGCGTAACCATGCCGGAGGCAAGCTTTTTCACCCGCCTGCCCTGACCGTCGTAGGAATATTCTCCGAGAACAGTGCCGTCACGGCTCACTCGGACAAGGCAAATGCACTCTACTGAAAATCGTATTGCACCATTTGGGCTATCTCTATTTTAACTCATTTAATTTTTTATAATATTTTTTATTAAGCCATTTATGAATACCGGACTTGTAAAAAAAAACGATCTGGTTACAACAGCCATAAAGAAAAAAGAGACAGTAAGTTTTTCAGGCGGATCATGATAATGAAATTGACCGATATGCCAGGATAGCAACATTACAATAAGATGACTGATAAATATAGGAACAGAAGATAATACTTTTATTTTAAATATATTTACAAAATACAAAGCACACCACCATCCGGAAATAAGTCCGTAGTTATTTGCCTTATCAGTATCAGTGTCCAATGCGAACGCTATAAGACAGATACCGTAATATCCGACAAACCAGCCGCTCCAGAATATAAGTGTATCATAAAACATGCTGATAAATTTGTTAAAATTCATTGCTGACCTTATTTTCAAATTTTTATGAGGGATTTCCTAAAAATAACATTTTCAGCTTAAATGTTATAAAACCATATAGTTAGAATAATATGCCGAAATTCCGTAAGGTTGCTGATTTCCCAAACAAATGTGAACGGAAAATCCCATTGAACGGAACCGTGCCGGAAATTTTCGCAGAGAGTTTTTCTTCCCAACGGCATGGAACGAATTTTCCGGTCTCACACAAAAGGTTTTCGCGGTATTCCGAAAAATATGGTTTTTCAGAATACCGGAAAACTTTTATCCAAGTAATTATCTCAGTTATGGGGCCGGCTCGGGAAGTACCATATAAACATCGAAAGAAATAATGCCGTCAGGATCGTTCATCATATCCCTGAGCAGGCTGTCAGTTTTTTCATTTCCGAAAACTCCGCCGCCGACATCAATACAGCCGGCTGAACCGGGGATTGCTCCGCCATGTATATAAAAACCTTTTCTGTTATGAGTATCAGTTCCGGAGCATGGAGCAATCGGCACATTCCAATCCCCCCAGTCACCATACCTGAGAGTATTATAAATATCTCTCAGCCAGTGAGGATTGCTCAGTTTATTCATGTCAACAAAATAACTGCCGCTGGGAATGGGACCCTTATCTTCCAAGTCTTCCGCAGCCGGATCGTTCATATTTTCACCCTTTCCTGATGTTGCCTGACAGAGATAAGGTGATTTTCCCGGAATTTCAGGATCAACAATTAAGGTGCCTGAAAGTACTATAAATATCATTCTTGTTAATCCGTTTGAATCAATCCAGTTCAGAGGATTCGCCATCACATACACATAAGGATTCACCCCGCCTGCCAACCCGATAGGATCAGGCGTGAGATAGCGCCCCGTTTTCGGGTCATAGTACCGGTTCCAGTTGTAGTGCAGCCCCGTCTCCGCATCGTAATACTGTCCGGGAAAGCGAAGGTTGTTCGCAACGGTTCCGGTGATGATCTGTGCTTCACCGAAGGGCAGATATGCCGCCGCCCACACAACATTGCCGGATGAATCAGCAATTTTGTGCGGCGTGCCGAGGTGGTCATTTACGAAGTAGTACCACCCTGCCTGCGTGCCGTAAATCCTCATAGCGATGCGTTCGCCGTTCAGGTAAACGTAATCCCGCAGGGGACCACCGTTCCCGTCGGTTTCGCTGATCAGGTTTCCCGCATAATCGTAATGATACAGCGTGACCGTGCCGGATGCAAGCTTTTTAACACGCCTGCCCTGTCCGTCGTAGGAATATTCTCCGAGAACAGTCCCGTCACGGCTCACCCGGACAAGGCGGTTATTCTGATCGTATTCAAATGTGAGCCGTCCCGCGGGATCGTACTCATACTCATATTCGTAAGTCTCGCCTCCGATCATCTCTGTCTTTGTTTCAATTCTGCCCAGGTTCTCCCGTGTCGTATTCCACAACATGACGCTGACACCGCCGGCACTTAGTGCTGAATCCCATAAATAGCGTCCGGGTAGAATAATCCGAGTTTTTGTTCTCATTATATTATTCTGCTGAATTATTCGGAATAAAATAATGTAATTATCTTAATTCGCCGGCAGAATTATGTATAAAATCATTCTACCCGGACATTATTTATGGGATTCAGCACTTAGTCCCTCTCTCTCTGTCTCACCGTAGCAGTTAAAAGAGCGGATGAGATTCAGAGTCCCGCCGGACACGCTTTCGGGCAGACCGTTCAGAGGTTTCCGGGTGATCGTGAAACTCCCGGCACCTGTCAGCAGACCGTCATTGTCATAGGTGTATGCCCCGCCGGCACCGGCATAAGCGAAACTTTTCACTCTGAATTCAGCTAACCTCCGAATAATCTGAATAGCTGTTTAAAAATACTCAGAAGTATGTAAAACACCATGTAAAAGACCGCAAATTTGCCGACCGGAAATGGGCCGAGAGAAAAATGATACCTTGATTTAAAAGTGTTATAAACATAATCAGCACTCTCGTAGAAATCATCACCTTTTATTCCGTCTCTTTTTATTTCAAATCTGAAGGGGAATAACCACATAAGACAAATAAAAAAAAGGATATCTGCCGTTACTGACAGATTGACCTTGTCAGTCATAGGTCCCATTATTGTTTGCCTCCGTTAAAAAAATAAACAGCTGATCATAAATTCCCGGGCGGAAGACCTGCGAGGTTTTGGAAAATCCGCAGGTCTTCGGTGCGAAAGGTCAGGTGACTGCTTTCGGAGAAAGTTAATTTTACGGGCAGGGTGAGGGAGACCGTATCAGTCCGTCATCTCCTCTTTCCGTATCCATAAGAATTTTTTCCCATAAACGTTTATAGAGAGGTCTGATTTTTGCAAATACGCCCGCTCCCCAATATGTGGGCGTGCCCACTGTAAAGCCGACATTTCCTTTACCGTCAAAAAGAACTGAGACACTTGTTACGGGAAGAGGCAAATCCAGTCCTATTTCTGTAGCATCTGAAAGTTCCGAAACATCACCGCTCCATAAACCTCCCCACACTCCTTTGCCCGCCGAAACACCGCCTGCGACAAAAGTTTCAATATATACAAGGGCAAGTCGCCGATATTTGTTTTTCTCGCTTCCCCACGCGGCAAAAAGACCTGTTTCGGCACCGATCCCCGGAAGTGTAACTCTGAGTCCTACTCCTCCCATAGCTGTCAATAATCCGACGGGATCGTTCAGATTCACAGGAGCATTCAGACAGTAAACATACAAATTCACCCCACCCTCAAGCCCTATGGGATCCGGTGTGAGATAACGCCCTGTCTGCGGGTCGTAATACCGGTTCCAATTGTAATGCAGCCCCGTCTCGGCATCGTAGTACTGCCCCGGAAAACGGAAATTGTTCGTAACAATCTCGGTGACAACCTGCGCCCCGCCGAAGGGCAGATATGCCGCCGCCCACACAACCTCGCCGGATTCGCTCACGATTCTGTGCGGCGTACCGAGATGATCGTTGACGAAGTAATACCACCCCGCCTGCGTGCCGTAAACCTTCATTGCGATGCGCTCGCCGTTCAGATAAACATAATCCCGCAGGGGCGTGCCGGTTCCGTCTGTTTCGGCAATCAGATTGCCCGCATAGTCGTAATGATACAGCGTAACGATGCCGGATGCAATCTTTTTCACACGCCTGCCCTGTCCGTCGTAAAAATACTCTCCGACAGCGGTTCCGTCACGGCTCACCCGGACAAGGCGGTTATTCTGGTCATACTCAAAGGTGCGGGTTCCGTCCGAGACAATGTTCCCGTGTCCGTCATAGGCATACACAGCCGCTTTGCTGCCCGTGCTTTGCGTGATACGGTTTGCCTCATGCTCATGCAGACCTGCTGTCTCCGGAACATCCGGCAGCAGTTATAGACGCCATGATTGTTAAAAACCGGTCGGAAGGTGCGATAAAAACTCATTTGAGCAATAAAAACGGCGGTTAAAGAAAAAAATCTTCAACCGCCGTTTTTATCAGCATGTATTGATGGGCAGCGCTTCGCTTTGCCCACCCTGCCTGACTTTACCTTTATGCAGGTCAATCAAGCCTTGCTTCTATCAGTGCCTTTTCCGTTGCTATTATTCCATAGCCGAAGAGGATATCGTCCCCCTTCATTGAAGGCCGGTACAAATCCGTTAAATCTAACTCTCCGTTTCCAAACAAAAAACGCCAGGCACCGCAGATATTATCGGAAAAATTAAAATCATCACCGTCGCTCATTGTGAACGCAACTATTCTTTGGCCGTTCAGAGGGTGCCCCGGATCCGAAACCCGCCCGACAAAGCCTCGTGTTCCTGACTGCTCAGGAAAGAATAACAGAGGAGTTACTGCAAAGTATGAATCTGTAATATCACGGTCAGATACAGGTTCAAGCCCTGAAGCAGTCTTCCGGGTCCACCCCCAGCCTGTTTCGGAACGTGCAGCCAGATCACATTTCACATATTTTCTGCAGGCATAGGATAATCCTGATATAATGTGACTCATTTCGGTCTCTCCATAATTCTAATGCCGGAGGGTACGACAGAGACGGTTAGGCGGCCCTGCGGTAATCCCATCACCGGCCGACTCTCCCATGCAACCCCTTTATAGGATACAACTACTGTATATTCACAAATATATTCAGGAGATGCCAGGAATGTGATTGAGATGGCGCGGTCCCATGATAAACCTCCGGCAGTTGTAACCCACGTGCCCTGATCAAGGATTTTTTTACCGGGCGGTCCATAATGGAATACTGTGATATCATCTTCTTTTTCTCCGGATTCTACAGAACAGGCTCTGCCATATTCAAAGCTGCCCGTATATCCGGCGGAAGTTTTTGAAACCGCCCGTCCTGA
>DYRK01001033.1 GCA_020718785.1 Desulfatirhabdium butyrativorans
TTCATAAAAAACCGCCTTGACAAACGGGGCCGCCTCCGTTATGACACGCAAAATACATAAAAGAGTGATAAATTAACCGCAAAATTTGTATAATTATGTGATAAGCCCTTTAACCCTGACAATATTGAGGCGTGCGGCATGGAACGACTACTATTAAACGATTTATTGAAATGGAAGGAATCAAAGTATCGCAAGCCATTGATTCTCAAAGGCGTCCGGCAGGTCGGCAAGACGTGGATACTGAAGGAATTCGGCAGGCTTTATTACAATAATATTGCCTATTTCAACTTTGACGAGCATGAGGAATACAAACAGTTTTTTGAAAAAACAAAGGACGTTGACCGCATTCTGCAAAACCTTGTCATGGCCAGCGGTCAGACCGTCAAACCGCAGGAAACGCTCATTATCTTCGATGAAATTCAGGAATGTTACGATGCCTTGAATGCCTTGAAGTATTTTTGTGAAAACGCGCCCGGATATCATGTGGTCTGCGCGGGCTCGCTTTTGGGCATTGCCCTCTCCAGGCCTGTTTCTTTTCCGGTCGGAAAGGTCGATTTTCTTGATATCCGACCCATGACCTTCACCGAGTTTCTGATGGCAAACGGTGACGGGAACCTTGCCGGATATATGCAAAAAATTGAATCTATCGAACCAGTTCCCGACGCATTTTTCAACCCGCTTTATGAAAAGCTGAAGATGTATTTTGTTACAGGCGGCATGCCGGAAGCTGTCCGCGCCTGGACCCAAGAGAGGGACGTCGAGCTGATACAGCAGGCATTGTCAAATATTCTCGGCGCTTATGAGCGAGATTTTGCGAAACATTCCGAACCGAAGGATTTCCCGAAGCTGTCTCTGATCTGGAAGTCCATCCCCTCGCAGCTTGCGCGTGAAAACAAGAAATTCCTCTACAAGGCTGTCAAGGGCGGCGCAAGAGCAAGAGAGTATGAAGATGCCCTGCAATGGCTCTGTGATGCAACCCTGACTTACAAAATTTTTCGCAGCGCCGCGCCCGGATTACCCGTTTCCGGATATGATGATTTGTCGGCATTTAAATTATACCTGGTAGATGTCGGCTTGCTGCGCCGACTGTCGCTGCTTGCGCCCTCGGCATTTGGCGAAGGGAATCGGTTGTTTGTCGAGTTCAAGGGCGCGCTGAGCGAAAACTACATCCTGCAGGCTCTGATGAATCAGTTCGAGGCGGCGCCGCGTTATTGGGCGATTGATAACCCGCACTACGAGGTTGATTATTTGATACAGAGAGAAAATGACATCTTCCCGGTTGAAGTGAAATCCGAGGGCAATGTGGAGAGCAAAAGCCTCAAAAAGTTTGCGGAAAAGTACGGCGACAGAATCAAACTGCGGGTTCGCTTTTCCATGCAGAACCTGAAACTCGACGGCGATGTCCTGAATATTCCCCTTTTCATGGCCGACTGCGCGGATGCATTGATTGGCATGGCGCTGAAACAACCTGGCCGGGGGTAATCCG
>DYRK01000302.1 GCA_020718785.1 Desulfatirhabdium butyrativorans
AGAAGTCTGTCTATAATATTTTTTATATCATAAGAAATATTTTTATTTTCAGGATCCGGCACGTTGATTGACTGATTTTATTGCAGAACAGAGAGTTCAAATATTCGGGATGTTCGGGGCGGTAAAACCGAATACATTTTCGATTTTTCATTAAAAAAACATAACGATAAATTCGGTGGCGGGCGATAGCCCGTCCGCTGGAACGCTTGGTTAAAATCTCTTTTTTTAGCTCGCTAACAATACCTTCTCGTCATAATCAAAAATCGGAACGCTTATTATTTTCAGAGGTTTAAATCGACTTTTAGCAAATTTTAAAAGTTCGTCTGTAATTTCAGGAGAATAAGTTTTTTCTCCACATCTTTGACAAACCTCTGCCGGCACATTTCTGACTAAAACAACTTCCTCATTATTTTCATAGCTGAATGTAACCCGTTCAAAATTGACTTTTCCTCCACAAAAAACACATTTCATCTGCTCTGTCTCCGAATTCGATAAGTTAACCATTCTTCTGATTCAGGTTCATATACTGTAATTACTACAACTTTAGACGGTAATGAAACCTGAACATGCAAACTTCGTCCACTCGGTGTCTGTCCATATATCAGACAACTTGGTGAATATTTATCATCAGGATATTCCTCAATGATTTCACCATATAAAATAATATGCTCCACATCTGTACGTTCAACAGACCGTTGCATCATCCGTTTGATGGCATGATCTGAAACACGGTAATTTCCTTCCAGAATTTCAGCTTGAATCACAACGATATTCATTTTACATAATTAATCTTATTAGTTATAGGCAATCCGTAAAATTGCATAAGCAGACCCCGGCTTCGGCAAAATTGCCGACGCTTGCATCCGGCACGCTGATTGACTGATTTTCATTGCAGAACAGAGAATTCAAACATTCAGGAAGTTCGGGGCGGTAAAACCGAATACATTTTCGACGTTTCATTTAAAAAAGACATAACGAAAGTTTATCAGCGGGCGACTTTTCTTCGATGCGCGTCGCCCGTCCGTTGCAACGTCGGGTTATACCCTTTTTTCGGCACAGTTCCGCGCTTTCAGTTACAAATTTCTGTTCCTCATGCCGCTTTCTTCTGAGGAGCTTTTATTTTTCTTCCGTAGTTTTCACAGAAATAACGGATACATTCCGGAGCGATATCAACCGCTTTTTCGTCATACTCGTCTGTTTCCGGATTCAGCCAGATCAGAGTGTAATCCCCCCTGACGTTCCGAAACCGTTCCCTGTCTCTCAGCGGAAGCAGAACCTCGCCGGGATATTCTTCCGCAATCAGAGGAGCTAAATCCAGATCGTAGATTGAGACATCCATGTCTTCCTCAAACCACAGACGCAGGACATAATCCTCCAAATACTCGGCTTTCAGCAGACCTTTTTCCTGACTGTTCCGCCAATTCGACTCGTCTCTTGCGAATTCCGACCATTGTTTCCATTTCATGGTTTTCTATCCGATAATTGTCACGGTTCTGTTGTTCATCGCATTCTCCCACTGTTCCAGCAGTTCTTCTTCATGGGCTTCGACCCATGTCTCCACCATTTTTTTCAGTTTGGACGGAAGTTCCTTCCCGGATTTCAGCCATTTTCCACTTGTGATCTCAAAACGGTAGCTTCTCACATCGTTTTGATATTTGACATGAACATGAGGCGGAGCGTGATCATTGTAGTTCATAAGTATGACAAGCAAACCTTTTTTAAACGGATGTGAAACCGGAGGCATATCAGTCTATTATAGCAATAATTCTATATGGTTTAGGGCATAAGGCCAAGCTCACCGGCGCAAAGGCGGAGGGAGCAAAGCGACCGGAACTTTTTATTTTCATTGCAGAACAGAGAATTGAAACATTCGGGGCGGTAAAACCGAATACATTTTCGACTTTTCATTTAAAACATCAAGCTAATCGGCGGCGTTAGCCGTCCACTTGAACGCCGCATTATAATAAAAACTGCGGAACTTAATGTTGAATGTAGTCTAACGCTGAATTAAGCGGCAAGGTCGGCATGTTGACTGCAACCCCGTCACGCAGATAACGACTAGTATTCAGATAAATTTTGTCAGTTCAGTCCGAGTACCAGTCCCAGACCGTAATCAACTTCTTCCATAAGTGTCCGGGAAACAGAGCCGACCCTCTTTTCAAGCCAGCTTTTGTCAACTGTTGCAATCTGACTGACGTTGATTACCGAATCTTTCGGAAGACCGCTTTCCTCCCTGTCAAGCAGGATGTTTCCGGGCATATCGGCAAGTCTCGTGTTGCCGGTAATGCTCAGAACAATCACCGTCGCTATTCTGCTCCGGTTATACTGATTATCCTGCACAATCAGAACAGGTCGTCCCAGAGAGGGTTCTGAACCCGTCGGTTCTCCCAGATCAGCCCACCATATTTCACCCCGTCTGACCTTCACCATTCGGAATCCCTCAGAATTCGTCTGCCCGCAGCGATGATTTGCGGATCCGGCGAGATGTCGGCAGTGTCACATATTTCATTGATTCTCCGGGTGATATCATTTTTCTCCTTTTTTTCCCTTTTCTCAATGAACTCACTGACGGCGGCGGCATACAGTTCGCTTCTGGAAAGTCCGTGTTTTTCTGCGTATTTTTCGGCAATATAAAACAGTCTGTTCGGTAATGATATTGCTGTTTCCATAATTCGGCAGCCTGAAATCTTTTTTCTGATTCAAACGGTTACATGCTAAAGTCGGCGGCGGCGGTAGCCGTCCACTTGAGCGCCGGGTTTAACCTGCGGAACTTAATGTTGAATGCAGCCTAACGCAAAGTTGAGCGGCGGGGCTTTTTCCGTCCGCTCAAACGCCGGGTTATGCCTTTGAATATGTAGTTGCGGAATTATTTTTTCCTATCCGCGCTGCCACCTTATATACCGGTGCTATCTCATATTCTCTCAGAAATCGGTTCATCGCCCGTATCTTCTCTCTGGGGGTTCCGGGGACAATTCCGTCCCTGTTGGCTATCTGATCCCAGATATCCAGCAGGTCATCTGTCTGATATCCTTTGTAATTTTTGGGTAAGTTTTGCTTTTTCATCTTCCGAACCTGCCTTTTTTATAAGTTCAATGACAATTTTCGCCTCTGTGAAAGTCAGATTTTTTGCAAGCTCCCGTGCATTGACAGGGATGCCGGCATTTTTCAGAGACTTGCGGACAGAACTGACTTGTCTAAGACATTCAACCGGGAAGCCGCCCCGGCATATCTATTCGGTCGGCAGGATTCATGCCGAGGCTTAGAACCGGCACGCTTTATTACTTGATTTTCATTGCAGAACAGAGAATTCAAATAAAGATCAGCTTCTTTTTTCCATTTTTCTTCTGATCCATGCCGGATTTCGTCGCATGGGTAACACAGCGACAACATAAGCAATTTCATTTCTTATTTCATAATAGACAACATAAGGGAATCGTCTGCTGGCCGTTCGATAAAAACTATGTTTCTTACTGTGAATTCCGGCATAAATAACTAATGATTCTATATCAGACAGCAAGGTATCCCAAAAATAATCACCGATAAAATAAGGACTTCTTTGATTTTCATGACCTGTTATTCGCCTTTAACTCTTTAATCGAAACAAACTCTGCTTTACCTTCTTCAATTTTTCTTTTCCTGTCAGAGAGAATACTTCTATGCCATTCCGGAGATTCGATTTCGGCTTCGTCATATAAAAGAGAATCCCATATAGCCTCCATTATTTTGAGGCGTTCAACTGTATTCATCTGTTTTATTTCAACTATGTTCATCTGATCGTCCTTTCAATCCTTATTTCCTGCCCTTCTTTTATTAATAAAAGATATAATTTTTTCAGTTTATTTATTGCTCATAGACTGAACAATTTATTGATATATAAATCGTAATTTGCGGCATAAAAAATCTCTCCTATTACTTGATTTTTATTGTAAAACAGAGAGTTCAAACATTCAGGAAGTTCAGATTAAGAAGAGGCTGTAAAATCTGAATGAATACATTAAGTTCAGTGACAGGCGATAACCCGTCCACTTTTCTTATGCGCTTTTATCTGCATTCATATCAGTTTTTGATGCTTCTTTACTTTGGGATATTTTTCCATGCCTTAACATGATTTCATTTGTTTCCTGTTTCATCATTTTTGCCATATTATGCAAATCATGCCCGCTTTTTTCCCATAATTCGACTTTGATTTCACCGAGTTCTGTAAGCATTGAGTCATCACTGTACCACATCTTCCTCACCTCCTGTCAGTTCCAGCGGAGTCAGAATTTCGGGAACATATAAGCCCGCAGATGTGTTGAAAAGTTTTATTTTCTTACGGCGATGCCCGTCCGCAAGATGTCTGCAATTCCATGTAACCAGAAAATCTGCCTTGTAATATGACGCAACAGCAATATGAAAAGCGTCTGTAGCATAATTCGGCGGAATTATTTTCTGTCCGATATAACCA
This sequence comes from Desulfatirhabdium butyrativorans, assembly GCA_020718785.1. Classification (GTDB taxonomy): domain Bacteria; phylum Desulfobacterota; class Desulfobacteria; order Desulfobacterales; family DYRK01; genus DYRK01. The sequence goes on from DYRK01000302.1 coordinate 4,448, forward strand.
TTTGCAATTCTTTCAATTTCCGGTGAAAGTTCAAGCTGAGGATAATCAAGAACTAGTCCGAGCAGTTTCTCTTTTGTCTGTTCATCTCTTGTACCGAGAATTTCGGCAACAACAGCCGGAGAAATCGACTGCATGATAGCGGACAAGCTCTTCATGCCACCATTTACGGGTATATTCCATCCGCCATAACACTCTGTCGTCGTAATATGCACTCGGCACAGAACTGTCAATATATACAACTTCTTTTCTTATCTGATCAATATACATATCACTTTTTTATTACTGTCTGAAAACAGACAGTTCCGAAAATACAGAAACAAGCCGCAAAAAAGCAGATTAAAGCAGAGAAGTTTTCAGATTGTCTAAGACATCCAACCGAAAATCCGCCCCGGCATATTATTTCGGTCAGCAGGATTCATGCCGACGCTTGCATCCGGCAAGCTGATGACCTGATTTTCATTGCAGAACAGAGAATTCAAATAAAGATCAGCTTCTTTCTTCCATTTTTCTTCTGATCCATGCCGGATTTCGTCGCATGGGTAACACAGCGACAACATAAGCAATTTCATTTCTTATTTCATAATAGACAACATAAGGGAATCGTCTGCTGGCCGTTCGATAAAAACTATGTTTCTTACTGTGAATTCCGGCATAAATAACTAATGATTCTATATCAGACAGCAAGGTATCCCAAAAATAATCACCGATAAAATAAGGACTTCTTTGATTTTCATGACCTGTTATTCGCCTTTAACTCTTTAATCGAAACAAACTCTGCTTTACCTTCTTCAATTTTTCTTTTCCTGTCAGAGAGAATACTTCTATGCCATTCCGGAGATTCGATTTCGGCTTCGTCATATAAAAGAGAATCCCATATAGCCTCCATTATTTTGAGGCGTTCAACTGTATTCATCTGTTTTATTTCAACTATGTTCATCTGATCGTCCTTTCAATCCTTATTTCCTGCCCTTCTTTTATTAATAAAAGATATAATTTTTTCAGTTTATTTATTGCTCATAGACTGAACAATTTATTGATATATAAATCGTAATTTGCGGCATAAAAGATCTCTCCTATTACTTGATTTTCATTGCAAAACAGAGAATTCAAAAATTCGGGAAGTGCGGATCGGGAAGTGCGATAACATCTGAATATATTTTCGACTTTTGATTTAAAAATCCTGACGATAAGGATGGTCGGCTTTACCCGCTCGTTGCGCTGACAGGTATTTTTTTTACCGTTTATAGGGATGTCTTGTAAAACCATATTGTTCAAAATGTTTATCGAAGGAAAAAGCTTCATCTATCTTCAGATTCTTCATAACTCTGAAACTTGTACAATCTGTGAAAGAAAAGTCTTTATCCTGATATGTTATAAATAGTTCCCATGCCTCCGTGACTAACTTCTCTGTAATGTGAACAATACTGATTTTTTTCTTCTTGTTCAACAGGATAATTTCATTTCCGAATTCAACCGCTCTTTTATGTCCGATATCATACAGCAAAAGAGTATATGTTTCATCCAGCACATAATCGCTTGTTATATAAAAATAGCCTTCATTCAGAAGCCTTTTGTTTGCAGCTACAGAATCATTATGAAATTTATCTCTTTTATTGTTGAGCGCCGCCCATGCCCCGGTATCAACAAATATTTTTTTCATTTCTTCTATCCCTTGCGGTACAAGTATCGGTCATGGGATTCCGAAGAATCTGTAAAAGTCCCTTCTGCTGCTCTGTCTCCCATCGTATAAAGGATTTCGTCATCAGATTTCAAAAATTCAGATCGGTTATCTTCTGGATTTAAAAAAGTAATAATTACTTCCATTTCATCCCGCATAAACTCTGTCGGTTCTGCGGGGATTATCATCCCTTTTCTGTAAACCCCTTTAATTGTATAATACATCTCATTTTTCCCCCAAAATTATTCTTATTCGATATTTTTTTCTCCGTCCGCAGATTTATACGGTCAGCAGGATTCATGCCGACGCTTGCATCCGGCACGCTGATTGACTGATTTTCATTGCAGAGCAGAGAATTCAAACAATCGGGAAGTCCGGGGCGTTAAAAATGAATACATTTTCGAATTTCATTAAAAGTTGTATTTCCCTTCCATACAACTCGCTTTATATGCTGAAACCGAGAGAAAAAAGACGGAACAAGGGGCTTGATGATTAAATATAGAGGAAAAAATCAAAGAAAATTTTTAAGGAACCAAAATGAAGCGCCGTGTTTTTCAATATCATTAAGGTATGGGCTGTCCCATAGACGATTGAAAATTGTATTCAAGTCTGTTCGCCATGAGATAAATGCGTTGGGAAGAACAACTTCTATTTTATCATATGCATACAGCAAAATCGTTCCCAATACGTACTGTTCAGAATACATACGCTTTGACCATTCATCAGGATAGTCAAAGGGCCAATGAATATCATGCAGATGAATATAGACATTAGGCTTAATCTTTGGAATAACTTCCAAAAATAAAACAGTATTATCTGAATTTTGAAGAACACGGTGGGAGCCATCAAAAAACAGAATGTCGTGTTGTGATAATTGGTCAAATATATTCAGATCGCATTCTTCCAGAGGTTTCCGTATCACGGTATCGCATAAACTGTTGATTTCTGATCGAGGATCTCATTACCGTACACTTTTTATAATCAATCTGATTTATTAATATTTTTGATT
>DYRK01000303.1:0-3510 GCA_020718785.1 Desulfatirhabdium butyrativorans
TGCCGGAAACCTTTGACCTTCTGAAGATAATCCTTATTTCCGACAATGTCTATTATTATACCTTTCTGACAGGAAGGAATCTGAACGGAGATGAAGTCGCAAACGACGAAGCCGAAAGAAATTTCTATCTCAAAGACTGTCTTCTGGCGTTGGGACATGTGCTGCATCTTCTTCAGGACATATCCGTACCCGCCCATGTAAGGAATGACTTCAGATCTCATCTCATCTGGGTGGGCAAGAATAATGAGGAATCAGAATATGATGAGATAGCTGATGAGACTTCTGCGTTTGTTGACGCACTTGCCAGCAGGGTGGGCAACAAGTTTGAGGATTACGTCGCAAGGCACAGGGAACTGATCGGGTCCGGGACTGCTGTCGGCATCCCTCTGTCCTCTCCCACGCTTACCGATTTCTGGGATACGGATAAATATGACGGAACAAACCCTGATGTCACGATGACCGGTCTTTCCGAATATACGAACATCAACTTTGTCAGCAGGAACACGGTATTTACCGAAGATTACGAACAGAATCACATGTATTATCATCCTTATCCCCGCAAAGACAGTACGGACTTGCAGGAATATATCTCCGACGGTCTGCTCCCCGAAACTGTAACCGGTGAAGACAACAAACCGGATACAAGATTTTATATCAGAAAGATCAGACACGGAGACATTGTCAATCACTTTGTAACTCCCACATATTTATCGGGCGAATTAAAGATGGCATCCAAAAGCGGCAATGACAGTTTTTTCAGAGCATTCTCCCGCTCTTTCATCACAGACGAGGAATGTTATAAAGAGTACGCTGAAAAACTTCTTCCCCGTGCGGTAGGATATTCAGCCGGTCTGCTGGATTATTTCTTCCGGGGCCGTCTGGAGATAAGCCTTCCCGGAACAGGAGCCTATTCGGTCATAAGCAATCCGGACTCTCTGAATAATCCTTCGGCGCAGGGCTTTGACACAGTCAAGGTCTGCGTGAAAAATGTCTCTGCCGAAGGAGAAGACATGAGCGGCGGAAAACTCACGGCTGTTGTAAAATACAGGCTGTCTCAGGGGAATCCCTTTCAGAGCCCGCCGGCTCTCACTTCCGACGAATTTTATTACGTCACCGGCGAGACCGCGGACAACCTTAATATCCCGAAGGATTCGCCGGCGACATTCGAAATCTCTCTGAACGGACCGGTGCCTTTACGGGCCACGGATGTTTATATTTATCTCATTTACAGAGGAACGCTCGGAACCGAGAAGAATGCCGTGGCTGCCGGATTCAAAGACATATCCGAACCGACCCCTCTGTGGCTGTTCAACGCGACAGACAGGATATGTCTTTTCGGCGGCATTTACGAATCGGGGTCGGAAGAGGCGCGGAACGCTCTGGAAAACAACGGTAACGGAAATATAGCATGGGGGATTGATCCGTATAATGTTTCAGACATTGTCTGTCCGTTTGCTCCGCCCGGGACACCTCCGCTGACAATTTTTCCGGGAGAACATCTCACACCTTTTGCTCTCCTGACCGATTACGGGTTTGTCTTCAACTACAGCTATAAGGGCCCATGGGGGAGCTTCGTCTTCAGAAAGGAGACGAAGCGGTACGGCATAAAGAACCAGTATGAGGCTTCATCCCTTAATGTGACCGTTCCTCCGGTCAGAAGAGTTTCATATTTCAGCAAATTCAGAGGCGTTACCAGGTACTCGGGTTCCACGATAATTCATTTTATAACGCCGTATCCCGAGGAACCGTCCTGTGCGTTTCCGGATGCTTATGATTACTGAGGCCGGGCAAACGGGCATACATCGCTGCAATAACAGGGGGACCGGAAACGGGAAACACAAGTATTTTTCTCCGGTCCCCTGACTCCCTCTCACCTCACCTCTTTCGGTCCATCCGGCAGCAGGGAACTTACGGGCTAGTAAATGTGAACGTAAAGGGTTTTTCTCCCCCCCTTTCGTAAAGGGGGGCAGGGAGATTCTATCTAATCTACTGAAATCAATATTAATCCCCCTTTATAAAGGGGATAAAGCGGCTGCTTAGATCGAACTCAGGTTAAAAAAAGACGCTATTTATATCCTCTCTGAATGATTTTCAGTATCATAATTTCCTTACTTCCTGTATTTTCAATAAAAATTAAATTAATAAAAAATATCTTGATTTATTACAAAAGAAGATTATTATTAAGAATTATTCTCAATATAAAATATCAAGAAGGGTGCGGGTCTTTCTGTACCGGACAGCCATATAAAGAAAGCCCCCTGCCCCTGATAAAAAAAACGGGAAAAGTCAGAAACATAACATGAGCAACTTACAACAAAGGAGAAAAGAAAATGGCTGAAAGATTGCAGGTTTACAAATGCAGTATCTGCGGGAACATTGTCGAGGTCCTTCACGGCGGAAAAGGCGAACTGGTCTGCTGCGGCAAACCCATGTCCCTGATGAGCGAAAATACCGTGGATGCTGCCAAAGAAAAACACGTCCCGGTTGTGGAAAAGATCGAAGGCGGCGTGAAAGTGAAAGTGGGCAGTGTTTCGCATCCGATGGAGGAAAAGCATTACATCGAATGGATCGAGGTCATCGCGGACGGAAAAATTTATCGGCAGTTCCTGAAACCCGGGGAAGCTCCCGAGGCGGTGTTCAAAATCAGCGCGGCTCAGATTTCCGCGCGGGAATACTGCAACCTTCACGGACTCTGGAAAGGATAAAAAGCCATGTTGTCCGGGCAGATGCAGAAATCGCTCAACGAGCAGGTGAATGCAGAGCTGTTCTCGTCTTATCTTTATCTTTCCATGAACGCGTATTTCAAATCCCTCAATCTGGACGGATTTGCCAACTGGATGTATGTTCAGGCTCAGGAAGAATTAGTTCACGCCATGAAGTTTTATGACTTTATCGCCCGGAGAGGCGGGAGAGTCATTCTTGAGAAAGTGGAAGCTCCCAAAAAAGAATGGGCGTCTCCGCTGAATGCGTTCGAAGAGGCATTCGAGCATGAACAGATGATCACGGGCCGTATTCATCATCTGGTTGACATCTCGCTTCAGGAGCGTGACCATGCCACCAATACCTTTCTCCAGTGGTTTGTCACGGAACAGGTCGAGGAAGAGGAAAATACCGACGGCGTGGTTCGGAAGCTGAAACGGGTGGGCAATGCCGAAGGCGGTCTGTTTATGGTGGACATCGAGCTTGCCAAAAGAGTATTTACGGCTCCGACCGCTCAACAGTAACAAGGTTCGGGTGTTGGGTTCGAGGTGCGGGGGTTAGCGGCTGCAAGCACCTCGTACCCCGAACCCCGAACCCCGAACCCGCTGATAAGGAGACAAAGATCATGGCTACTTGGAAATGTCAGAAATGCGGCTATACGCTGAAAGCCGACGTTCCCCCTGAAAAATGTCCGTCATGCAAAGAGAAATGCGAATTTCTCGATAATACCTGTTATACGCCGGACTGCGCAGGAGACGGGGTTGACAAACGGATCAAATAATTGAGAAATGAAAAAGTGAGAAGTGAGAA
>DYRK01000303.1:3610-7095 GCA_020718785.1 Desulfatirhabdium butyrativorans
ATCAAATAATTGAGAAATGAAAAAGTGAGAAGTGAGAATTGAAAAAAATATTTCTCACTTCTCACTTCTCACTTCTCACTTACAGGAGGTTTTATGGCAAAAGCATTGCTGGTATATACCACAAGAACCGGCGAGACTCAGAAAATCGGCGATCTGATTGCCGAGGGACTCCGCTTTTCCGGCGTGGATGTGAATGTAGTCAATGTCAATGATATCAAGACCGAAAAAGATCTTCAGGGTTATGATGCGCTGGTATTCGGTTCCGCGACCTATCACGGCGATATGATGCAGAAAATGAAGACCATGCTTTTCCTTTGCGAAAAAGCAGGTCTTGAAGGAAAAGTCGGCGGAGCCTTCGGCGCGTTCGGCTGGAGCGGAGAAGCTCCGGATCGTATTTTCGACACCATGAAAAACATCTTCAAGATGAACATGGTCAGCGGTCCCCTGAGACTGAAATCCAGTTCTCTCGGAGGCGGAACAAAAATGGCTCAGGATTACGGGCGGGAAATCGCCAAAAAACTGGGCTGATGACTTATGTTTTTCCGAGTTGCGGATTGCAGAAAAGGTCTGCATTTCGCAGCTTTCAAACCATGAAAGGAGGATCAAATGGCAAGCACACCGAAACAATGTCCCGGTTTCGAACAGTTCAAGAGTTTGAAATCCTTTACCTGTAAATGCCCCGGATGCGGCAAGGAGAAAGAAATCTTCTCGGATGAATTCGGCAAGAGTCATAAATGCGATTCCTGCGGAAAGCCCATAGACTTCACTCAGTGCAAACTGGAGGGCGGCGTTTAGAAAAAACCGTATTGACTCCGTAAATGTGAATATTTTCCTGAATATTCAGGGATACGTTCACATTTACGGTTATAAGGAGAATGAACTCAGATGGATGTTGTCCTGCTTTCGCGTCTGCAATTTGCTGCTGCCACCATGTTTCACTTTCTCTTTGTTCCACTGACGCTGGGACTGTCGGTTCTGGTGGCATACATGGAAGTAAAATATGTCCGGACAGGAGAAAAAATCTATCTGTCCATGACCAAATTCTGGGGCAAACTTTTTCTCATCAATTTTGCTCTGGGTGTTGTAACAGGAATTACCCTTGAATTTCAGTTCGGGACCAACTGGTCCCGCTATTCCGCTTATGTGGGAGATATTTTCGGACCTCTTTTGGCTGTCGAAGCTTCTGTGGCATTTTTTCTTGAATCCACCCTGCTCGGGGTCTGGATTTTCGGCTGGAACAAAATCTCGAAAAAAGCCCATGCGACAGTGATGTGTTTAGTGGCTGCCGCGTCTACAGTTTCTGCCCTCTGGATATTGATTGCAAACGGCTGGATGCAGCATCCGGTGGGCTATACGATCAGAAACGGCAGAGCCGAATTAGTCAGCTTTGCCGCGGTGGTTTTCAATCCTTTTGCCATGCTCGAATTTCTGCACACGGTCAGCGCGGCTTATCTCCTGAGCGCGTTTGTCGTGATGGGCATCAGTGCCTATCATCTGCTGAAAAAACAGCATGTGGAATTTTTTACCCGCTCTTTCAATATTGCTCTGGTATTCGGGCTGATTTTCTCTGTTTTTGTGGCAATCAACGGCGATATGCACGGCGTTCACGTGACAAAAGTTCAGCCGGCAAAACTTGCGGCAATGGAAGCCCATTGGGAGACAAAGACCCGGGCCCCGCTTCATCTTTTTGCGATTCCCGATGAGAAAAACGAAAGAAATCTCATTGAGATCGGTTCTATTCCCGGACTTCTCAGTTTTCTGGGACATCACGATATCGACGCGGAAGTCAAAGGACTGAAAGATTTCCCCAAAGAGGAAAGACCGCCGGTGATCCTTTCGCTGCTTGCCTTCAGAACCATGGTCGGCTTGGGAACCCTGTTTCCGATTCTGATGATCATCGGATGGTTCCTTCGGAAACGGCTGACCGAGAGTCCTCTTTATCTGAAAGCAATGATATTGGCTATACCCCTGCCTTATATTGCCATAGAAATGGGCTGGGTTCTGGCAGAAGTCGGGCGTCAGCCCTGGATTGTTTACGGACTGATGAAGACATCGGATGCGGTCTCGCCGGTAGCGGTTTCACAGGTAACGGTGTCGCTCATTGCTTTTCTAGCGGTTTACGGATTTCTGGGTGCGGTCGGATTCTATCTGATCGGAAAAAATGCCATAAAAGGACCGGTGGCCATTGAAAATTGAGAAGTGAGAAGTGAGAAATAAAGTAATTCATTTCTCACTCTTCACTTCTCACTTCTCACTTTCAGGAGGAATAGAAGTATGGAACTGCAAACGATATGGTTTTTTCTTTGGGGATTGCTCTGGGCAGTCTTTTTTATGACAGACGGGTTCGATTTCGGCATCGGAACTCTTTACCCGTTTATCACAAAAAACAATGAAGAAAAACGAATTCTCATCAATGCCATGGGCCCTCTCTGGGACGGCAACGAAGTCTGGCTGATTACCGCAGGCGGCGTGACATTTGCCGCTTTTCCGACCGTCTATGCCGTTATGTTTTCATCGCTTTACTCGGCATTGATGCTCATTCTTTTTGCTCTGATTCTCAGGGGTGTTTCCTTTGAATTTAGGGGAAAAATAGACAGTCCCGGATGGCGTCAGGCCTGGGACGCCTGTATTTTTGCAGGAAGTTTCGCGCCTGCGCTGCTCTTCGGCGTGGCATTTGCCAATATCTTCAAAGGACTTCCCATTGACCAGAACGGCATATATCAGGGAACGCTGTTCACGCTGCTGAATCCTTACGGACTTCTGGGCGGGCTGCTGTTTCTGATGCTCTTTCTGGTTCACGGCGCGCTGTGGCTGGCCATCAAAACCGAAGGCGATCTTCACGAGCGGGCAGCGAATACGGCAAATAAAATGTGGTGGATATTGCTGATCGTAGCCGTTGTTTTTCTCATTTCCAGTTGGTTTGAAACCAAACTCTACGATAATTTCATTGCAAGTCCTCTGCTCTTTGCCTTTCCGCTGCTCAATGTGCTTGCATTGCTGGGAATCAAATTTTTCCTGAGAGAAAAAGCCTATTTCAAGGCATGGTTTTCGTCCTCGCTGACCATAGTTTTGTGTACTTTTTTCGGCGTGATCGGGCTTTTTCCCAATATGTTTCCCTCAAACATTGATCCGGCAAACAGCCTGACAGCCTTTAACTCCTCTTCCAGTCCTTTGACTCTCAAAATCATGCTGGGAGTGGTCATTGTCTTTATTCCCATTGTGATTGCCTATCAGGTCTGGGCATATCATCTGTTCAAGGGAAAGGTGACAAAAAAGGATTTGGCTTACGAAGAGGCGTATTAATGTGAACACCGCCGCGGATATCCTGTCCGCGGCGGAATCGGATTTAGGAATTTATCTTGTTTTCCTCGTTCCCAAGCCCCGGCTTGGGAACGAGAAAAAATTATAGGCAGATTCAGCAGATCGGAAGTTTTCCCGAAATGCTCGCTTGGGATTGACAAATCCCAAGCATTTCCGGCGGATTT
>DYRK01000304.1 GCA_020718785.1 Desulfatirhabdium butyrativorans
GGGAGCCTCCCCGGCAAGTGCGTTCCCAAGCCGGGGCTTGGGAACGAGAAAAACCTGAGGATGTTGCAGGTTGGGTTGAGGCACGAAACCCGGCAGTCGGGTTTCGTGCCTCAACCCAACCTACATTATAACCTTCATCATCGCTGTTTCGTCACAGTCCGGGAATTTGATGCAGAGGATGCAGTCTGCCCATATTTTCAGAGGAAGCTCTGAACGGTCAATTTTCTCAAAACCGAAGCGCTGAAAAAATCCCGGACGGTAAGTCAGTGTAAATACATGCTTTATATTGAATGCAATCGCCTCGGACAAAGCTCTTTCCACAAGCTTTGTGCCGATTTTTTTCCGTTCATGCTCAGGATTGACTGCCAGAGAGCGTATTTCGGCAAGATCATCCCAGCAGAATTGCAGCGCGCAGCAGCCGAGAACCTTGCCATCGTCTTCATAAACCCAAAAATCTCTGACATGATCGTAGAGTTTGCTCAAAGGCCGCGGGAGAAGCTCTCCCCTTTCGCCATAGATTTTCAGAAGGCTGTGAATTTCTTTGATGTCTTTGATAACGGCGTTTCTGATCATTGTTGTTTAAGTCCTTGAAAATAAATTATCTGAAAACTCCCTGTGATTCAGGGACTGATTCCTTCAGGCGGAGTTTATACACCTGCCGGACACAGAAAAGCAAATCATCTTTATCCTGCGGCAGAAATTATTTATTGACGGGAGCTTGCTGATCCTGATAAATGAGAAATACAAACAGTCGGCTTGTTTATCAATTTAGGAGCAAAAAATTTGCAGTACAAACGAATAGCGAACAGAAAATTCAGACAAAAAAATAACCGCTGATTTGTATGATTAAAAAAAATCAGCGGTTCAGACACTTGAGGATATTATGGAGACTTTGATGAACAATATCTTAGCCGCATATCAATTTCTGCTCTTTTACCCCAAATCCACCACAACATTGATGATATTCCTGCTCATTGTCATCATCATCGCATTCTTTGTCAACCGGAAACGTGATGCAAGCGGCAGGGTTTCTTTTGTGGATAAAACCAGAAACGGCGTGACCGGTGTGCGCTTATATGAAACCGAGGAGGGGAGGCGGAAAAGGAATTGGCTTCTTCCCCTGTGGATGCCTGAAAATAATCTGCTGCTCAATGTCAGGATACTGTTGGCAAAAGGCGATTATGACATCCGGGCGTACTGGAGTCCTGACCCCGGTCAGATAAAAGAAAGCATGTTTGAGCCTATGCCTGTTGAAAAGGCGAAAGTCCGGAGTCTGTCAGATTTGGGCAGATTCAGATTAGCCGGAGACACATTGCTTGAATTTAAAATCACGGCTTCGGACAAGTCCATGCAGATTGACTCGCCGGAAAGGGCTGCGCTTGCAGACCAAGAAGGAAAAACGCCGCTTCCCCTGACTCTTTCAGACCCTTCATTCGAGAAATTTGCTTCCAAGTTCGGGAAGATAAAGCAAAGCAGGTACTGGGAACTGCCTGTTTCGGACCCCCGTATTATCGGGGTGCTTGAAAATGAAATCAAAGGTGCTAACCGTAAAGCCGATGATCTCGCTGTCAAAAATAAAGAACTCAAAGACAATCTGGATCAGATTCTCAGCAGAGTGAAGAAAAGCAGCGATCCCAAAGGGAGCAATACGATAACGCGAAAAAAGGTGTGAACCGGATATCGGCAGTTTTTTCAGGCTGATAAAAAACAGCAATTCTCGTTTTGAAAAACCGTGTTGAACATTATCTGCGGAAACAGCCGGAATCTCCTTTTATGTAAAGCGGGTTTCAAACCCGCTTTACGTCAAAATGAGAATTGCTGGATAAAAAAGCTTGCTTTTTAATAACCGGTCGGCTAACGTGGACTATCCGTAAATTATCTTTCAGGTCTTCCGCGCTTCTGAAAATCAGATAAAAAAAAGGATTATAATCCTTTTTTTACCATAATTTTATGCGTTTTTTTAGAACTCAGGAGAAAAAATGAACCATCTGCAAACATTTCAGGTATTCCCGAACATTCCCAAACCCCTTTCTTTCCTCGAGACATTGTCGCGGAATATCTGGTGGTCATGGAATTTCGATGCTGTAGAGCTTTTCCGGCGTGTGGATCCGAGGCTGTGGGACAAATCCGGGCGGAATCCGCTTGTTTTTTCAACCTATATTTCTCAGGCACGTCTGGCAGAATTAGCCGGGGACGAGAGTTTTCTGGCGCATCTGCAACGCGTCAGAAACAGCTTTAAAAACATGGTCTCTTCACGCCCGGACCACTCGGATTTTCCCATGGGAAAACGTGAGACTATTGCCTATTTTTCTATGGAATTCGGTATCCATGAAAGCATTCCGCTATTTGCCGGAGGTCTCGGCATTCTCGCGGGAGATCATCTCAAGGCAGCTTCGGACATGGAACTTCCTCTGACCGGGATGGGGCTGCTCTACCGTCATGGCTATTTCCGCCAGTTCCTTGACCAGTACGGATGGCAGCAGGAAGAATATCCGGAAACCGATTTCTTTCATATGCCCATGCGGAGAGCAAAAGCCCGTTCGGGAGAAAAGATACGGATATCTGTTACCGGTCCGGACGGCAGACAAATCCTTGCAGATGTCTGGAAGATCAGAGTCGGACGGATTCCGCTCTGTCTGCTGGATACCAATTTGCCGGAAAATTCTCCTGAAGCCAGAGACATCACTTCCAGACTTTATGCCGGAGAAGAACACATACGTGCAGCTCAGGAAGCTCTTCTGGGAATCGGTGGTATGAAAGCCTTTGCTGCCATGGATATTCATCCCGTGGTCTGCCATCTGAATGAAGGACATTGCTCTTTTGCCGTACTGGAACGTCTTGCACAGACCATGGAATTCCATAAAGTCGATCTCAGAACCGCGATGGAGATTATTCCCCGTACCATGGTATTTACAACTCATACTCCGGTTGCCGCAGGTCATGACGAATTTCCTGCAAACCTTGTGAAACCGATACTTGCCCCGTTTGAAAAACGTCTGGGCATACCGGCGGATCAGATATTGGCTCTTGGGCAGTCTGTTCCGGACCCTCACGGAAAATTCTCCATGGCCGTTCTTGCGCTGAGAATGTCTCAGTATCGCAACGGGGTGAGCAAACTTCACGGAAACGTGGCGCGGCGTATGTGGTCAGCGGTCTGGCACCGGCTTCCCGAGGATGAAGTTCCCATTACCCATGTCACCAACGGGGTCCATATTTCCTCATGGATATCCAATGAAAATGCCCTGCTGTTCGAACGCTACATAGGTCCTGACTGGCGTCTGCATCCTTCGGCTCCGGATATTCTAAGGCGGATAGATGAGATTTATGATGAAGAACTCTGGCGATCCCATGAAATGAGCCGTTCCCGGCTGATCCGCACCTGCCGGAAACTCATGGTCGAGCAGTACGGACGCCGCAACGCGCCCAAACCTATCATGAAAGACGCTGAATCGGTTTTAGACCCGGATGCCCTGACCATAGGCTTTTCCCGGCGTTTTGCCTCCTACAAGCGCGCCCATCTGCTTTTCAGTGATCCGGAGCGTCTGAAAAAACTTCTTACATCGAAAGATCAGCCGGTTCAGTTTGTTTTTTCGGGAAAAGCGCATCCCAGAGACAATGAAGGAAAGGGACTGATCAAACGGGTCGTTGAATTTGCCCGTGATCCTGCTATCCGTCATCGCATGGTGTTTATAGAAAACTATGATATACACATGGCAAGACATCTGGTTCACGGCGCGGACATCTGGCTGAACACTCCCCGTCGCCCACTTGAAGCCTGCGGGACATCGGGCATGAAAGCGGCAATCAACGGGGTACTGAATATGAGTGTGCTTGACGGCTGGTGGTGCGAGGGATATTCTGATGAAAGAGGGTGGCGCATCGGAAACGGAGAAGATTATTCCGATCATGCCTATCAGGACGCGGTGGAAAGTCAGGCTCTTTACAATATTCTGGAAAATGACGTAATTCCCTGTTTTTATGAAAGAAGAGACGGCGGTGTGCCTGCCCGATGGGTCAAAATGATGAAGGCATCCATGAAAATGGCAATACAGAATTTCTGCGCGCACCGCATGGTTACCGAATATGAACTTCGCTTCTATCAGCAGGCTGCGCGGCGGCATAAATCGCTTGTTGCCGACAATGCACAGGAAGCCCGGAAACTGGGGGAACAATTGGCAAGACTGCAGGCCCGCTGGAAAAATATCCGGGTAGAACTTCCGACCTCAGACACCCGCGGACCGTTCCGGGTAGGAGAGACATTCCGTGTGACCGCACTGGTACATCTCGGAGATATCAGACCTGACGAAGCGGTGGCAGAGTTTTACTACGGAGGTCTGAAATCAGTGGACGAACTGGCAGCAGGACATCCCGAGCAGATGGAAATGACAGAAGACCGGGGAAACGGCGACTATCTCTATGCCTGCAACGTAACCTGCCGGAACTCAGGCAGATACGGTTTTACTGCCCGTATCATGCCGCAGGGAGATGACTGGCTCAAGTTTACGCCGGGCTTTATCACATGGGCGTGAAAGCAAGTGAGAAATGAGAAGTGAGAAGCAGTGAATATTAATTCTCACTTCTCACTGTTCACTTCTGACTTATTTCAATTCTCACTTATTTTGGGAGTAAAATAATGCTGAAAGCCAAACACAAAACCGGGCTTGTCTTTTTTCCGGCATTTGACTGGGCCATCAGTCCCACCCATCCTGAGCGTGAGGAACGGCTTCTTTATACTCAGGATCAGGTTTCCGAAGAAGGACTTTTCGATATTGAAGGCATTAAAGAATTCAAGCCTGATCTTGCCAGTATCCGCGATGTCCGCCGTGTGCATTTCTGTGTCCCGGATGAATGGGCAGTGATGACCGAATCCCATTTCATCAGCGCAGGCGGCGCAAAAACTATCGGTATGGCGGTGATGAACAAGGAAGTGGAACGCGGCTTTGCTCTTGTGCGCCCCCCCGGACATCATGCCATGCGCGTGGTACACGGCGCGAGGGGATTCTGCAATGTCAATATCGAGGCGATTATGATTGAGTTCCTCCGGGCAGCCTACGGGATAGACAAGGTAGCTATTGTTGACACGGACTGCCACCACGGAGACGGAACTCAGGATATTTACTGGCATGATCCGGATACTCTCTTTATCTCCATTCATCAGGACGGTCGGACGCTTTACCCCGGCTCAGGTTTTGTCAGTGAACTCGGGGGACCCAATGCCGCTGGAACCACGGTCAATATTCCTCTTCCGCCGAATACCTCTGAGGAAGGTTTTCTCTATACCTTGAAAAACATGGTGCTGCCGATCCTTGAAGATTTCAAGCCGGATATCATTGTCAATTCAGCGGGACAGGACAATCATTACAGTGACCCCATCACCAATATGAATTTTTCGGCTCAGGGCTATGCGGAACTGACTTCATTGCTCAAGCCGGATATTGCGGTTCTCGAAGGCGGATATGCTATTGAGGGAGCGCTGCCTTATGTCAATGTGGGCATTATTCTGGCGATGGCAGGAATTGACTACAGCAGGGTGAAAGAACCCGGATATGATCCTGAGCGTATCCGTCAGACCCAGGATGTGACCCGCTATATCGGCAAACTGGGAGCAAAGGTGATGTCGCTCTGGCAGAACAGAGAGCAGACAAAATCGCTGCTTCAGAAAAATAAGAACTTTGACGAGCGGTCCCGGAGAGTTTTCTACGATACTGACAATATCTCCGAGACTCAGAGGGAAATGATCCGTATCTGCCGTGACTGCGGCGGGACTTTGCGGATTGACTCGGCTTCGGATCGGGGATATCATGTTCTCTGTGTCCATATTCCCCGGAAAGCCTGCAATGCCTGCAAAGAAACCGGCTATCAGTGGTATGAGTCGGCAAATCCGGGAGATTTTGATATGGCTTTTCTTCAGGACAGAACCGCAGATAAATATCTCATCCGAAATTTCAAACAGTAGGGTGGGTGAAACCCACTGTTTTAAAATAACCTTGCGGTCTCTGATGTTACAGACGGCGGGTTTCACCAATCCTGCAAAGCCTGCGGAACAAGCGAAGACTCTTGTTCTACCGACTACGCCGCTTCTTTTTGAATCAAAAATATAGAGGATAATAATGCGGAAAATATATGAATTTTTAAAAAAAAAGATACGGATACCTTTCAGGAGAGAAAGCATTTTAGACAGAGGGCTAAAAGAGGGAGAACTTATTGATATCAAGTCTTATAAGGGTATTTCTATCCCGTGTGTCTGCCAGCCCGATGTATTTATGAAGCCTGAGGAATTATGGATTCCAGGGATGTGGAGTATGCTTAAAGCATATTGTCCGATCTGCAAAAGAACATTCTATGTTCAACTCCCTGTCTCTTTTGGAAAAGAATACCCATCTTATATAAATTGTTCGGATAATAACATCATATTGCGATTTATACAGCAGATGTCAATGCAAACTAATTTCTGGATCGGCGGACTTTATCATGCTTATAAAAATAAAATGAATAAAACTATGAATATCCGTAAGATCGTCAATTATAAAGTTAAAACACCGCTTATAATCAATTGTCTGGATTCATGTTACGGACATTGTCTCAGCTATATTTTTAAAAATAGCGGCTTATGCGGACAGATACCCCGATTTGGATATTATTGCCATTGTGCCTCATAATCTTTCTTGGCTTGTTCCCGGAGATGCCGCTGAAATATGGGATGTCTATGAACCTATGAGCAGTATAGCCGGATGGTATGATGATCTTGCCGTTTTTGTAAATGAGAATCTCAGATCGTTTAAAAAGGCATACCTGGCTACTCATACCATAACGCTGTCTTATACTGCCGGCGATATTGATATTGAGAGATATACAGGCATAAAACCATTTTTTCAAAGGGAGACAAAAGAACTTCTGTCAGAACCGAGAATTACAATAGTGGACAGAGGAGACAGTTTCAGAGGTAACAGACCATGGATATTGGGAGATATTGAAAAATCTGCGGATGAATCATTACTTCAGAATCCGGCATTTTTGAAAAAATTTCAAGATATGTCATTTAATAGACATTTTCGGAAATAAGGAATCAGTGCCATACCGGCTCCGGGCCTTTT
>DYRK01000305.1 GCA_020718785.1 Desulfatirhabdium butyrativorans
TGGCGCAAAAAATCACAGATCGAAAATCTTCAATCCGGAGTGCAAAAATAGAGCGCAGCGGTTTTTTGCACAGTGAGGGAGCGGGGCGCAAAAAATCGCTCCGTTGCACTCCGCTCTATTTTTGCACTCCGGAAGTTTTCGATCTGATGAAATTCTGTTGAAATAAAAATGAGGGTTTGATAAGAGGTTCGGGGTAAGAGGTGGCTATGAAAATAAAGAATATCATATTAACGGCAATTTCAGCCGTATTGCTGACCGCGTGCGCGGTTAAACCCAATCCTGTCTGTGTGAAAGAAAACAGGGTGTATTGCAATCCCTCGGGCAATTTTACCGGACGCTGGTATGATTATTATGAGCGTGCTATGTCCTGCATGGAAGGCGAGTGCTACGACGCTGCCCTTGCCGACCTGAATGAAACATTGAAACTGCGGTCCGAAGATCAGCGCATGGCAAGAACTTTCGGAATGCACTTTTCCGATTATTTTCCCCATCGGGAAAAAGGACTGATTTATTTCAATAAAGCAGACTACGAGGCCGCTGAAAAAGAGCTTGAACTTTCGGTTCGGCAGTATCCGTCCGAAAAAGCGTATTTTTATTTGGACAAAGTGCGGGTCAGGCTCATGGAACAGAAACAGTCCGCGGTATCTGTTCCCCGTCTCTTTGTCAATGTTGGGTCAGAGGTTCGAGGTCAGAGGTCAGGGGTAAAATACCCCGAACCCCGAACCCCGAACCCCGAACCTCTTTGGACCAAAGATGATCCTGTGGTCATTTCCGGAACCGCGGAAGATGAACAGTATGTTTCGGAAATTCTTGTTCAAAACAGAAAGCTCTTTCTGGAAAATTCCAGCCAAAAAATTCAGTTCGGAGAAAAGCTGAAATTGGGGCAGGGCCGTCACGAAGTGGAAATCATTGCCCGGAATCTCAGAAAGCAGGAGACAGTACAAAAACTGTTCATCCGTGTTGATCGCTTCGGACCGGTCATTTCCCTGACCGCATTCGATCCTGAGCAGGGAATACAGGGCAGACTTTACGATGAATCCGGTGAAAATTTCCTTTTTGCAGACGGGAAAAATATTCCGCTCCCCAAAGGAGAAACCGCCGAATTTTCAATCCCCGCGGAATCCGGCAGGGATGAGATGATTCTGATTGCCAAAGACAGATTGGGAAACGAGACTGTCGCGGAACTTCGGGCTGATCCGCTCGCAGGCTTTCATTTATCGGGCATTTTGCTGGCGGAAAGCCATGTAGGTTGGGTTGAGGAACGAAACCCAACATATCTGAAAGCAGGCAATTTAGCAGATTTTCATTTACCGGGCATTATGTTGGCAGAAAGCCATGTAGGTTGGGTTGAGGAACGAAACCCAACATATCCGTCTGTCAATACAAGAGTAAGCGATGATCGGAGTTGGGTTTCGTTCCTCAACCCAACCTACACCTTCCCCGAAATTATTCTGGAGGCACACACTGCGGAAGCGGAGTTCGGCGTTCCCGAAAATGTTTATATAAAAGGCAGCGTCAGAAGCGGAAATACGGTCAGAAAAGTGAGTATCAATGATCAGCCGGTGGTCATACAGCCGGGCCGTGTGATCTTTTTCAGTCAGTTTGTCCGGCTGGAAAAAGGAGAAAATACCATCCGTATTGAGGCAGAAGATGAATCGGGCAACAAAGGGAATAAAAGCCTTTTGATTCGCGTGGAAATTCCCGAAGTCTTCAAACTGAAATACCGTTATTGTCTTGCCCTGCATCCCTTTGAAACGCTTGACGATAATAAAAATCAGCCGGAGCCGCCTCTTTTCCGGCATTTTTTTCTCAAAAATATGGTGGATCGCGGCCGCTTTCAGGTCATGGTCCGGGATCCGGAACCGCTGACCCCGAACCCCGAACCCCTGACCCCCGATGCCGTACTGATGGGAAATTTTTATGAAAACGCTGCCGGAATCGAAATCGCGGCGCGGCTTGTGGATATTTCAAGCGGCGAAATTCTGGCTGTCAAAGATGTGTTCGGTGAAAACAAAGACCGTCAGGCATATCAGGCCTTATCCGAAAAACTGTCTGAAAAATTTCACAGAGCCTTCCCGCTGATGGATGCCGCTATCACACAAGTTGAAAACAAAGGACTGGACTTTTCCCCGGAAAAATGGATACCGGAAAAAGGGGAAATCAAACTGAAATGGCCCCTGATCGTCTATCGTAGGGACACGCCGCCGGCATGTCCCTACAAATCCGGAACGCCTGATGTGTATCCGCAAAAATCCGGCACGGAAATTATCGGAAAAACCCGGGTCTCCGCCATTGCTTCGGATGTATTCCGCGCAGAACCGGTTTCCGGCAAAATTTATGAGATCAGACAGGGGGACAGGATAATAAGCGAATGAAAAAGAAACTGACACCCGAAGAAGAACGCGAAATCCTGAATGAATGTATCCATAATAAGAAGTGTGAGAAACTGACGCGGCAATATTGGAATCTGGTTTACAAAACCGTTCAGAAAACCTTTATTTACAAAAATGCCCCTTTGGTCAGAGAAGAGATCGAAGAGGTTCATCAGGATGTGTTTGTCCAGTTATTTGACGATGATTGCAGGCGTCTGCGGCAGTACAGAGAGGGAGGAGGGCGCAATCTCGCGGGCTGGGTAGTTCTGATCGCGAACCGGACTGCTCTGAATCATCTCAGGGGAAAGGACCCCCACAGCATTCTGGGGCGTCAGTATCTGATTTTATTCGAAGAGATGAAGGAAGAGCTTGATATCAAAAAAGAAACAGACCGGCTCGAAGCCAGACAGAAACTCCTGAAAATTCTCGAGGCTGCCGACCTGCTCCCCACACTTGAGCGGCTGGTGTTCAAACTCCATTTTTTCCATGAACTGTCATTGCCTGAAATAGCGTCCCAGTTGAACAGGGAAGTCGGAAACATATATACCATCAAATCCAGAGCGGTCAAACGGCTGAAAGAACTGACGGCTGAATGAGATGAGGTACGGGGTAAGAGGTGCGGGGTGCGGGAACCTCTCACCCCTGACCTCGTACCTCTTGCCTGCCCGTTAGGGCATTGTAAGAAATTTCTGTTTCCGGTGTAATAGTACAGTAAAAGGAGATGTGATGATGAAATCATGTATAACTGTCGGGACGCTTGCCGATTATATCGAGGGCCGTCTTTCGGATGATGAAAAAGATCAGGTGGAAGAGCATCTTTCAAGATGCGACGAATGCCTCGAAGAATTTGTATTCGCGCAGGCTTTGCTTAATGACAGCGAACTTATGGAAACAGAATACGGACCGGAACCAGCGGATCGGGTCATGACTGTTTTTCAGGAAGTCCGCGGACTTGTAAAACAGAAAATCTCCGAATGGCTTACGGAACTGCCTGTTCCGATATGGCTGGGACAGTATGAGGCTGTCCGAAGCGCTGCGGTTCCGTCCTCGGCTTACATGCTGATAAAAAAAAATATCAATGAGTTTCAGACAGAATTATTTATATCTCAGGCAGAAAATGACAAAGCGCGACTATGTATCAGAGTTTTCAGAAATAACAGACTTGCCAGAAATGTCAGCCTCACCCTGATAAGAGACGGGGAAATTCCTTTCGCACGCGTGTTAAACCGCGACTATGTCTGTTTTGACCGTCAGCTTTTCGGCGAATACCGCCTTGCAGTCGGGCATGACGCTGAGGCAGCCCTTAAAAATACTTACTGTTTTGAAATCTCGCCCACAGGCTTTTATGAAAAACAATACCATAATTCTTGAAGCAGCACGGGAAAAAAACCGCCTGAAAATCGGTATTTATACCCCTGACGACGCGATCTGGCACTATGAGAGCGAGACCCCGGCATTAGACAAAATCGAGGCTGTGACCGTCTCTGTGGCAGAAGCATTGAATGTTGCCGCGAGACAGGGAGGGGGAGGGACGCGGGAATTTGAAAAACTCAAAGCAGTGGGACGCATGTTAGGGGATGAACTGCTGACACCGGAGCTTAAAGAAAGACTAAGAAATTCAGACGCAGAATATCTCCTGCTGAAATTGGATGACGGTCTGGTTCATATTCCCTGGGAACTGATCTGCGTGGATCAGGATTTTTTATGCCAGAGATTCGATACGGGCAGGTTAGTGAAAACCCGGCAGAAAATTGTAAACAGCGCGGCGCGTGAGATGAAAAATCCCCTGCTGATGTGGATATTGGCAAATCCCGGAGGCGATCTGGCTGTGGCAGGAGACGAAGGGCTGAAAATATTCCAGCTTATGGCGCAGTTGAATCAGGAATCGGATATTGCAGAACCTGTCCTTGACGCACAGATCGGTCCCGATGAAATCAAAGAAAGATTAAAGAGTTACGATATTGTCCATTTTGCGGGTCATGCCGAATACGGTTCGACTACCAACGGGAAAGACAGCGGCTGGAAATTGGCCGGCGGAAATTTCACAGTACGGGATATTGACAAAATGGCATCCGGCGCGGCTATGCCCGCTTTTGTGTTTTCCAATGCCTGTCAGTCTGCGCGTACCGAAGAATGGGAACGTAAAAAAGAATCCGACGACGGAAGCTCTTTCGGGTTGGCAAATGCCTTTCTGCGGGCAGGCGTGAGACATTATGTGGGTACATTCTGGGAAATACCGGATGAATCCGGCAGCCATTTTGCCTGTCGCTTTTACAGACTTCTGAGTTCGGGAATCCCTGTGGGCAAGGCTGTCAGAACCGCGAGAGAAGAACTGACAAAACAATACGGACCTCATATCTGCTGGGCAAGTTATATTCTATACGGCGATCCGAGAGTCAGCTATTTCGATTCCCGGAAAGCTCCTGTGCAACACGCTGCCGCGGAGCCGAGCCTCATTCAGAACACCGTGACACGCGGTTCTTTCTTCAATTACTCCCTGAATACCGCAAAACTTAAAGAAATGCGAAACAGTATTGCCGTGATTGCCGGAATTCTTTTGCTCGCGGCTGCTCTGCTCTCGGGCAATTATCTCATAGACAAATTCAATTTCTGGCAGCAGATAAGAATTCAGGAGATTCTGATTGCTCAGGCAGAACAGAAACAGAAAAAAACTCAGGCTCTTTTCGATGAACTGACAAAAATAATACCGCAACGGACTTCCCCGGAACCGCAGCCCTCTGCTCCTATGACTATGGCTATGGTATTTGATTCCCGGATTTCTTTTTCTCATCAGAAAAAAGAAAATCTCGCGGCTTTCGCCATTCAGAGCGAACTGATCGAATGTTCCCGATTCAGGATGCTGGAGAGAAAATCATTTGATATTATTCTTCAGGAACTCATATATGCAAAGCCGGAGAAACTGAATCTGCTGATGCCCGATATTCTGCTTTTCCTTGAAATTGCCGAAGATGAGGATCAGTCTCAGGTGCTGATGCGTCTGGTGGACAAAAATGCAGGTGTGGTAATTGATAATCTGTTTGAAGAACTGGAACATGACAAACCTGTTTTTGCCCAGAAAAAAAGGCTTGCCGAAAATCTCCTGAAAAAATTGGAAAAACTCTGGCCGCTAAGAGGAGTCATTTCGGAAATCAGCGGAGAAGATATCCGGCTGAATATCGGAGCCGGAGCCGGAGTCAGAATCGGACAGCGCTTCAAAATTCGGGACAAAGAAGTATTTCTGAAAACTGTTTCTGTAGAAGCAGACAGTTGTATTGTCAGAACGCAGAAAAAAGATTTCCCTTTGCAGACCGGATGGCAGGTAGAATCCTTCTGAATGACAGCTTTCCGGAGTGCAAAAATTCCTTTTTTGCATCTTGAGAGATCAAGTTCCGGAGTGCAAAAATTCCTTTTTTGCATCTTGAGAGATCAAGTTCCGGAGTGCAAAAATTCCTTTTTTGCATCTGAGAGATCAAGTTCCGGAGTGCAAAAATTCCTTTTTTGCTTTTTATGACGAGATATCTTTCAACTCCAGATTCGTCAGATGAAGAATGAGGCAATACTTGTCTTCTCTGATACGCCCCTCCAGAAAGCCGCGGTAAGGCACGCCCCCTTCGTGAAATATGAGCGGCTGCATTCCTTTTTTCCCGGTCCCGAGCAGCACCAAAGACTTTTTTTCATGAAGCTGTTTTGCCATATCATAGAGAAAATCGAATGTCAGCCCGTTCACATGCCGGATCTGATATTTTTTTGAAAACACAAACATCCTTATGGCTTCGGATTTGGGAAAGAATTTGCCGGTCCACAGCACAGGGATTTCCGAATTGATGTTTGCCTGAGTCTTGTTATAGAGATACCGCTCTTTTTCAGACCCATCCGGATTTCTCACGATTTCATACAGATCAACGCCGAAGACAACCCGGCTGTCTTTGCCGACAAAGAGTTTGCGGGTATTTTCCAGAATCATGCCGCCGCGTTCGAAGTCCGCCTCCGGATCATCTTTGAGCAAAGCCTCGGCAAGCTTATCCGGATCGCCGTACTGACTCAGCAGACAGGGCAGATCATGATCGAGTGCGGTCTTCAATATCTTGATATTTCTCGGATAGGAGCCGTCCGACAGCACATATATGACCGAACTCTGCTTTTCTGCGGATTCGAAGCTGACCGACGCGTCCCGTTTTTTTTCGTTAGCCAGTTTTATGGTTCTCATGTTTCGCCCTCTGTTTTATCCTATCGGCATGACTGAAATATGATAGCCGTAATCCATTAAAATGTCAGTTGTTTTCGAACTGAAAAATTTTATGAACTGAATCAGCCTGTCCTCATCTTTCACTCGGGTCACATTCACCCACAAATCATTCGGATTTTCAGGACTTTCTGTAACTTCAACCAATTTCAGCTCAGGAAATTTTTCTTTCAGATCCTCTATCAGTCCGTCAATAAGTTCCTGCTGTTTATGATTTATACTCATTTTTTAACTCCCTTTCTATGAAACCGATCATTTCCGCGGCTTGCAATATCTGTTCGCGGGCAAGCTTTTTTCCGACATTATCTGATGAATAGTCGGCAATATTTCTAACATATTGCATATCAGACAAATATGCCTTTAATTTGGCAGGATAAATTTTTTGCCTTTTGATCAGTCTGAAATTAAACTCTGACTGCACACTACCGGACAAAAAATTATAATATGCTGATTTTATTAAAAACGATTTGAA
>DYRK01000306.1:141-1367 GCA_020718785.1 Desulfatirhabdium butyrativorans
CAAAAATGCCTGTTTTCTGTCTGACCTTTATCATGAACAGGCAAAAATGCCTGTTTTCTGTCTGACCTTTATCATGAACAGGCAAAAATGCCTGTTCTACCGCATGCCGTAAAAAAATTATAAGTCTTTAAGGTCGCTCGCTTAAAATCAAGTGCGTCCTGAAATATTTAAGACTATCCGGCAAGTCCGAATGCGTTTCTGATAAGTTCTACGACGGTATTGTTTTTTTCCGAACAGATCGCCAAGACATCAAATCTTGCTTTTGCACTGCTTTGCCGCGAGGCTTTAAGCCATTGCAGAGCGGCAGATTGAATTTTTCTTTGTTTCTGCAAAGTGACAGCCGATTTGGGGTGTCCGAAATGTTTGGTTCTTGCTGATTTGACTTCCACAAAAACAATCGTATCTCCGTCTTTTGCGACAATATCAATTTCACCCCGGGATGTACGGTAATTCCGTTCCAGAATTTCGTATCCCTTTTCTGCAAGGTATTCCGCGGCTAAGGCTTCGCTGTCTCTGCCGAATTGATGCGCTTTATTTATCATAAGTGCTTATGGGCTTGTCCGCCCGACCGGGGTCGTGCGATCCCGAAAAGATCAAAGATATTCTTTCACACCCCTGAAACTGCGCCGATGGATAGGGCAAACACCGAATTTCCGTATCGCTTCTCTGTGTGCGAGTGTGGGGTATCCCTTGTGACCGGAAAATCCGAACTGAGGATACTCTTCATCATATCTTTCCATCAGGCGGTCACGGCTGACTTTTGCAACAATCGAAGCAGCGGCTACAGAGAGGCTCAGGGCATCGCCGTGAATCACAGGCTCCTGGGGAAGGGATGACAGAATCCTGAATTTACCGTCTATAAGCAGGTAATCCGGCTGAGGCAAAAGATTTTTCACCGCTATGGACATGGAAAGAAGGGAAGCCTGAAGAATATTGATCCGGTCTATTTCCGTTGCATCCACAATACCGATGCCAACGGAAAGGGCATGAGTATAGATCGTTTCATACAGCCTGCCGCGTTTCTCAGGAGTCAGTTTCTTCGAATCGTTGATCTCTGAATCCCAGAAAGAAACAGGCAGAATCACGGCTGCCGAAACCACCGGACCTGCCAAAGGACCCCGGCCCGCCTCGTCAATTCCTGCGATTCTTGAAAAGCCCCTTTCCCCTGCTGATGTTTCATATCTCCGTAAATCCGGCATATTGTCTAAAGCGGAAGGTAAGGGGTA
>DYRK01000306.1:1467-4295 GCA_020718785.1 Desulfatirhabdium butyrativorans
CGGCGTTCCTTTATCCTCGCAGCTTTGCCCCTCAGATTCCGCAGATAATAAATCTTCGAACGGCGCACCCGGCCTTTTGAAATAAGCTCGATCTTGTCAATCACAGGCGAATGAAGCAGAAAAACACGCTCAACTCCTACGCCGTAAGAAACTTTTCTCACGGTAAAAGTGGAATTCGACATATTGCTGCGTCTGCCGATCACAATCCCCTGAAATGCCTGAATCCGCTCTTTTTCACCTTCTTTTATTTTAACATGGACCTTGACCGTATCCCCCGGATCAAATGCGGGAATGTCAAGCCTCATCATTTCACGTTCTATAATTTCCATTTTTCTCATTTGGTATTTTCCTTTCAGAACTTATTTTCACTTCTCACTCTTCACTTCTCACTTCTAACTCCCATAACTCTGTCTAATATGACAGAAACTGCCGACCGCACAGACAGATGATTATAGCCGCATTTCCCTTTTATCGGATTCAGCACGTAATCTGCTTCTGAAATCAGCGATTCCGACAAGCCCCATGCTGTCCCGAAATTCAAAAGATAAGGACTGCCGGTCTCAAGCATTTCACGAAAAGTTTCATAACCGATACTCCGCGGATATTCACGCGCAGATGTGACGACTGTCTTGGGCATTTCTTCTCCGCGGTTTCGGATATCTTCAATCACCGCTGCCACAGAATCTTTCACCCGGATAAGTTCCAGTGCCTCACGCCTCACGGGATTGTACGCGGCTCCGACGCCTGTGACCCAGTGGGAAATGATTTTTTCAACCAAAGCCTTCTGATCCTCAAGGGGAGTAACCACATAATAGGCTTTTACTCCGTAAGTCTTCGATGCCCTTGCGATATCGTGCAGGTCCAGATTGGTCACTGCGGAAGCAATAATTTCGCCGTTTTTATTGACTACCGGATAATGGATCAGTGCCACATAAAGGCTGATCCCGGATGATGTTTTCAATATCGGCACACCATTTTTTCAGGATTTTCCTTTCCTGAATGCTCAGAGTCCTGTTTTTCAGCAGGTCCGGTCTTTTCAGAAAAGTCCGTATCAGCGAGGTTTCGAGCCGCCAGGTATCAATTTCCTTATGATGACCTGACAGCAGAACTTCCGGAACATCTGTTCCCTCAAAAGTCCGGGGTCTTGTATAATGGGCATGTTCCAGAAGTCCTTGAGAAAAAGAATCTTTTTCTGCGGATTCCGTACCGCCCAGCACACCGGGAATAAGCCTTGTCACCGCGTCAATGATGACCATTGCTGCCAATTCTCCGCCGGTCAGAACATAATCGCCGATGGATATTTCATCGCTGATGAAGCCCTGACAGACCCGCTCATCCACACCTTCATATCTGCCGCAGACAAAAATGATTCCTTCATCCGATGAAAGTTCGCAGGCAGTTTTCTGATCGAAAATACGACCCTGAGGTGTCAGCAGAACAGTCCTTGCAGACGGCATATCCGCCTTGACCGCCCGAATTGCAGCGGATAAAGGCTCCGGCTTCATGACCATGCCGCATCCGCCCCCGTAAGGTCTGTCATCAGTGACATGGTGCCTGCCCTCTGCAAAATCCCTGATGTTTACGGCTGAGACAGAAATTTTCCCGGACTCTGCGGCTCTCCGGATAATGCCGTGTTCCCAAAACGGAACAAACATTTCGGGAAAAATTGTCAGAACAGCAAATTTCATAACCGGGGTCAGAGGTCAGAGGTACGGGGTCAGAGGTGTAATATCCCCCTGACCCCTCATCTCTTACCCCTCACCTTCTTTATAACCCTTCCGGCAGATTCACCCGCATGGTTTTCGCTTCAAGATCAACCGACAGTACCACGGACTCGAGCGCAGGAATCAGAATTTCACGCTCCTTGTCTTTTACCACATAAACATCATTGCTCCCCGTGGGAACCACTGCCTCGATCCGTCCGATGCAGGTTTCATCCTGTGTGAAAACAGAAAGCCCTATCAGATCCGTCCAGTAATATGTTCCTTTTTCAAGATCGGGAAGGCTGTCCCTTCGGATAAAAAATTCGTATCCTTTGAGGCATTCAGCCTGATCGCAGTCGCCGACATCTTTAAGGCATAAAAGCAGACCTTGCCTGTGGGACTTGGACCATTCTATCCGATATGGAATCATATTGTCCGAAATCACAGGGACATCATCACGGATATCCGGACAGAACAGCACTTTTCCAGCTTCGAAAAGCGACAATGATTCCGTGTATGAACGGATTTTCAGGACGCCCTTGATACCGTGAACCCCTACACATTTCCCAATAGGAAGAAAACCGGATTTATCCACAAAGATCACTCTAAAATTTCAAGCACAGTGCGTTTTTTCACTTTCGCAGAAGCCGCGCTTAAAATAGTCCGCATGGCTCTGGCAGTTCTGCCCTGTTTCCCGATAACTTTCCCCAGATCCTCTTTCGCCACTTTCAACTCCAGTACAGATGTCTGATTTCCCTCCACTTCTGCAACCGATACCTCTTCCGGTTTGTCAACAAGTGCCTGTGCAATGTATTTGATCAGCTCTTTCATCGCTCTTCTCCTTTATCTGACGGTTGAGAATTGGGATCCCGCGGTAAAACGTGAAACGTGACGCGTAATCACGTTTCACGATTCACGTCAGGCGCTTTGTTTTTTCAGGAGATTCCTTACTGTGTCCGTGGGAGTGGCTCCCTGTTCCACCCAATACCTGATGCGGTCTTCTTTAAATGAAACATTTGCCGAATCCTGCAAAGGGTTGTATGTACCGACAACTTCAAGAAATCTGCCATCCCGCCGGCATTCGCCGTCAGCGATAACAATCCGATAAAAAGGTTTTTTCTTTGC
>DYRK01000306.1:4395-7087 GCA_020718785.1 Desulfatirhabdium butyrativorans
ATATCCTGAACCGTGGTTCCGCTTCCGCCGGCAATTCGTCTGCGCCGGCTTCCGTTGATGATTGTATGCTGGCGCCTTTCATTAGGCGTCATGGAATTGATAATTGCCTCGATTTTCACCAGTTCATTCTCATCCACTTCAAGATTTTTCATCTGCTTGTTTTTGCTGAACCCGGGAATCATATTGAGCAGATCTGTGAGAGACCCCATTTTCCTGATCTGAACCATCTGATCCCGGAAATCTTCCAGCGTAAACTGACTTTTTCTCAGCTTCTTTTCAAGTTCGGCTGCTTTTTCTTCATCAACTACTGCCTGAGCTTTTTCAATAAAGGTCAGGACATCCCCCATCCCCAGAATGCTCGATGCCATTCTGTCCGGATGAAAAGGCTCCAGTTGGCTCAGTTTTTCACCCACACCGATAAATTTTATGGGCTTGCCGGTAACTGCCTTGATCGAAAGTGCGGCGCCGCCGCGGGCATCTCCGTCTGTTTTGGTGAGGATCACCCCGCCGATATTCAGGGCATCGTCGAAAGCTTTGGCAATGTTCAAGGCATCCTGACCGGTCATGGCATCAGCCACGAGCAGGATGTCCGACGGTCTCACAGCATCGCGGATGCGGCAGAGTTCGTCCATGAGGTCTTTGTCAATATGCAGCCGTCCTGCCGTATCCAGCAGAAGTGTGTCACAGCCGGCTTTCTGAGCCGCGGCAACAGAATCCCGGCAGATTTTGACCGGGTCTGTCTGGTTTTCGGACGGGAACACCGGCACATCCAATTGAGTTCCCAGCTTTTTCAACTGCTCGATAGCCGCGGGGCGGTAAACATCCGCGGGAACCAGATAAGGCTTTCTGCCTTTTTTCCTCAGAAAAACAGCGAGTTTGCCTGCTGTGGTGGTCTTGCCCGAACCTTGCAGACCCACCAGCATCACGGGAATGGGAACCGGTCCGCTCAGGGTTAATTCCTCGTGACTGGAACCCATGAGCCGCGTCAGTTCGTCATTGACAATTTTAATTATCTGCTGACCGGGGGTCAGGCTTTTGGTAACTTCCTGACCCAGTGCCCGATCCTTTATATCGGAAATAAATTTTTTTACAACTTTATAATGGACATCTGCTTCAAGAAGAGCTATCCGGACTTCTTTCAGTCCCTCTTCGACATCGTTTTCTCTTAATTTGGCATGTCCTTTGAGCTTCCTGAATACAGCGTCAAGTCTGTCGCTTAAATTATCAAACATTATGTCACCGATTTATACTTTATTAAAACCTTGAAATTAATATTTTAATAATGTTATGTCAAGCAAAATAGTCAGGAGACGGACAGTCCGTCTCATTTTTTTGTCAGTAAAGCGGGTTTGAAACCCGCTTTACATAGAGGTCATAGTCAGGAGACGGACAGTCCGTCTCGTTTTTTGTCAGTAAAGCGGGTTTGAAACCCGCTTTACATAGAGGTCATAGTCAGGAGACGGACAGTCCGTCTCATTTTTTGTCAGTAAAGCGGGTTTGAAACCCGCTTTACATAGAGGTCAAAGGTTGATACATGACACACACCGAACTCGGATCCGTTTCACTTGAACCGGCAACAGATATTAAAGAACTGACACGCGGCGAACTGCATTCATGGCTTCAGACACACGGTATTGCCGCGTATCGTGCCGGACAGATATTAAAATGGATTTACCTCCGTCAAGCCGACACTTTCGAAGCCATGACTGATATTGCAAAAGATATCAGAATATTGCTTTCATCCGCCTTCGGCATCCGCCGTCTTGAGAAAGTAAGCGTTGAAACCTCGCAGGACGGTTCGCGTAAATACCTTTTCAAACTGCATGACGGAAACTATGTCGAAACTGTGCTGATTCCCGAAAAAGATCATCACACACTCTGCATATCGAGTCAGGTCGGATGCGCGCAGGGCTGTGCGTTCTGTCTTACGGCACGGGACGGTTTTATCCGGAATCTGACCGCAGGCGAAATTATAGCACAGGTCCGGGATGTCAGCAGAGATACAGATAGTATAAACAATACTGAGCAGCTTCGCAACATTGTTTTTATGGGAATGGGTGAGCCGCTGGCAAATTACCGGAATGTTGTCGCCGCGCTGGACATAATCGCGGACAATGATTCGGGTCTGAGATTTTCAACCCGCCGGATCACGGTTTCCACCGCGGGGCTGGTTCCCAGACTTGCGGATTTGGGAAATAACACAGATGTCAGGCTCGCGGTGTCTCTGAATGCCGCGGACAACAGCACCCGCAACATGCTCATGCCCATCAACCGCAAATATCCTCTGGAGGAGCTGATGGAAGCCTGCAGAAATTATGATATGAAACCGCGGAGCCGTATCACATTCGAGTATGTTCTCATAAAAGGAATCAACGATTCTCCGGAACATGCAAAGAGTCTGGCAAAACTTCTGCGGTCCGTAAAAGGAAAGGTGAACCTGATTCCGTTCAACGAGCATCAGGGAAGTGCTTTCAGGCGGCCCGATGATTCTGTGATTCTTCAATTCCGGGAAATTCTGGTCAGAAACAATTACACGGTAATTGTCCGGCACAGCAAGGGACAGGATATTTCCGCGGCTTGCGGGCAGCTGAGTGCTGTGATGCGTGAAAGGTGATGAGTTACGCAGCCGGATTCAGAGGGTGTTTTCTCGTTCTCAAGCCCCCCCTCGTTCCCAAGCCCCAGCTTGGGAACG
>DYRK01000307.1 GCA_020718785.1 Desulfatirhabdium butyrativorans
CGACAGTTTTCTCATGGTTAAAACCTCCTTATGATTTAAGGGCAAATCGGTTAAAGTTTCCGCACAGCAAGTCGGTTCAAGTCCCCGTTGCCTGAACTGACTGAATAAACCGTTCTGATTATAATTGAAAAACAATCGGAAGTCAAAGAACTTTTTGCTGCCGAACACATTGTCTGAAACGCTGATTTTTTTATGATGGAGGATTATACTGCCTGCCGGCATAATCTGCGCTTTTGTAAAACGCCCCTGCTTAAAACAGACGCAGGTCGTTTTGCCGATAAAACGATTTGCGTCTGTTTTAAGTTTTTGGCGTTTTACAGAAAATTCAGATTATGCCGGTGGCAAGAATACCCGGATTTCTGATCTTTATGAATATTCATTCATATTGTTCCGAGAACGGATTTTAAAAGCATTCCACTGTATCCTGAAAACTACATTGTTTTTAATATATTGATTTATAAGATAAATAATTGAAACAGGAATTTTTTTCATCTGAAACCGATTTTTTGCTTGACACGGGAAAAGGGAATCTGATAAATGAATGAACATTCATTCATAACAGCAGACCAACTGATAAACCGTTTTTAAGGAGGTAACACAAATGCTGAGAAAAATCAGGCAGGCAGCCGTCATCGGCTCAGGCGTCATGGGCGGGGGCATTGCCGCTCTCCTTGCCAGCGCCGGCGTCAAGACATTGCTTTTGGATATAGTCCCTTTTGATTTGAAAGACGAAGAAAAAAACAATCCCGACGCGCGCAATCGAATCGTCAAAGCCGGGATGGACGCGGTAATGAAGTCCAAACCAGCACTGATTATGGATAAAAAGGATGCGGATCTCATCCGTATCGGCAATCTTGAAGACGATTTCCAAAAACTTGCCGAATGTGACTGGATTGTCGAGGTTGTGGTGGAAAATCTCAAGATCAAA
The DNA here is from genome assembly GCA_020718785.1 of Desulfatirhabdium butyrativorans. Lineage (GTDB taxonomy): Bacteria > Desulfobacterota > Desulfobacteria > Desulfobacterales > DYRK01 > DYRK01. Next base: position 929 of record DYRK01000307.1, read on the forward strand.
CAGGAACTTCTGCAAAAAATAGAGAAAGTCCGCAAACCTTCGGCTATTGTCTCAACCAACACTTCCGGCATTCCTTTGAAAAAAATGTCCGAAGGACTGAGTTCGGAATTCAGACAGCATTTTCTGGGAACCCATTTTTTCAACCCGGTGCGTTATATGAAGCTCTTCGAGATGATTCCCGGAGAAGAAACGCTGCCGGAAGTTCTCGCATTCATGGCGGATTTTGCGGAACGCAGACTCGGAAAAGGCATTGTCTGGGCAAAGGATACCCCGAATTTTGTGGGCAACCGCATCGGTGTTCAGGGCATTGTCAAAGCCATGCAAATGATGCTCGAAGACGGTCTGACGATTCCTCAGGTGGACGCGCTCTTCGGGCCCGCGCTGGGCAGACCGAAAACCGCCATGTTCAAGACTTCCGATCTCGTGGGTCTCGATACTATGGCTCATGTCTCCAATAATACTTACGACATGGTTGCTGACGATGAGCAGAGAGACAGTTTTATCATCCCGGAATTCGTCAAAAAAATGATCGCCAATAAACTTTTGGGAGATAAAACCAAAGGCGGCTTTTATAAAAAAGAAAAATCTCCCGAAGGAAAGCCGATCCGCAAGGTGATCAATCCCCTGACGCTCGAATATGCCGAATACGGAAAAGCCGATTTTCCCTGTCTGACTGAAGCAAAAAGTGCGAAGAAACTGTCGGATAAAATCAAAGCCGTGGTTTACGGCCAGGACAAAGGCGCAAAATTTGCATGGAAAGTGCTGGCAAACGGCCTGATTTACTCTGCCAACCGGATTCCCGAAATTTCCGACACTGTTATTGAAATTGATAATGCCATGAAATGGGGCTACAATTTCGAAATGGGTCCGTTTGAGACATGGGATGCCATCGGTGTGAAAGAATCGGTTGAGAAAATGGAGAAAGAGGGATTCACGGTTCCGGAAAAAGTCAAAAAAATGCTGGCAGCCGGGAATAACTCGTTCTACAAGACCGAAAACGGAACGCTCTGTTTTTATGATTTTGCTTCTGCCTCTTACAAAGCCGTCAAAGTCAGCGAGAATGTCATCTCCTTGAATATTCTCAAACGTGGAAATAAGGTGGCAAAAGCCTGCGGATCCGCTTCGCTCGTTGATCTCGGAGACGGCGTGTTCTGCTGCGAATTCCATACCAAGATGAATGCCATCAACAAAGAGATTGTCGAGTTCATGGGCGAAGGCATTGACTACGTGGATGCCAACGGCGCAGGGCTTGTTATCGGCAATCAGGCAGGAGGAATGCCGGGAGCGTTTTCTGCGGGCGGCGATCTGTTCTACATGGGAACCCTTGCCCAGATGGGAAAATTTGCGGAAATCAACAGCTTTTTGAAAACCGCTCAGGAAGGAATGCAGAAAGCGAGATATTCGAGCTTTCCCGTAGTGGCCGCACCTTACGGAATGGCTCTGGGCGGAGGATGCGAAGTCTGTCTCGGAGCCGCAGACCGGATTGTTGCTCATGCCGAACTTTATATGGGATTGGTGGAAATCGGCGTAGGACTGCTGCCTGCCGGCGGCGGATGTCTCAATCTCTGGAAAAAATTCATCAGTTCGGTCCCGGACGCAGTGAGCGATTATGATCTTGCCAAATTTTTCCTCCCGGTTTTTATGAATATCTCTATGGCAAAAGTCTCTGCTTCCGCGGCAGAAGCCAGAACCATGGGCTTTCTCGGACCCAAAGACCGGATTGTCTTTAACCGCGATCATCTCATCGGCGAAGCCAAGAAAGAAGTCCTGAGAATGGTGGATGAGGGCTATGCTCCGCCCGTGAAACGGAAAATACGGGTCATGGGGCAGTCGGCTCAGGGCATGGTCAACGCCGAACTCTTCAACATGAAAAGCGGAAAATATATCTCCGACTATGACGAGCTTCTGGCAAAGCGCATCGCCTTTGTCATCAGCGGCGGTGAAGTCAGGGAAAACAGCGAAGTGGATGAGGAAGTCATTCTCAAGCTCGAAAGAGATGCGTTCATTGACTTCTGGAAACAGGAAAAAACCCATGCCAGAGTCGAGCATCTGTTGAAGACAGGGAAGCCGTTGAGGAATTGATAAGAGGTGAGGGGTTAGAGGTCAGAGGTTAAAGACTTATAGGAGGAATTATGAGAGACGCATATATTGTAACATCGCTGAGAACCCCCGGATGCCGGAGAGCAAAGGGTTCTTTCAAAGATACACGGCCCGAAGACCTGCTCGGCTTTATTCTGAACGCCGCAGTAGAACGCACTCCGAATTTGGAGAAGAAATTTGTTGATGATGTCATGATCGGCTGTTCCTTTCCCGAAGCCGAACAAGGCTTGAATATTGCACGTTTAGTCACGCAGATTGCAGGATTTCCGGTAGAAGTATCCGGAGCCACGGTGAACCGCTTCTGCTCATCCGGCATCGAAGCCATTGCTTTGGCATCGCTGAGGGTCATGGCCGGATGGTCGGAGATAGTCATCGGCGGCGGTATCGAATCCATGACTTATGTTCCGATGGGAGGCAATATGCCTCGGCCCCATCCCGAGCATACGAAAAAGCATCCGGACCTTTATACTTCCATGGGCATCACCGCAGAGAATGTGGCCAAACGCTATAAAATCTCTCGTGAAGATCAGGATGCTTTTGCCTTTCAGTCTCACGCGAAGGCTGCCGAGGCTACGGCCAAAAAGCTCTTTACGGAATTGGTTCCCACGCCTGCGGCAAAATTTGTTCTGCAAAAAGACGGAGCTTACAAGAAAGAGGCATTCACGGTGGAGTATGACGACGGTATCCGTGCAGACACCACTGTAGAAGGACTGGCAAAATTGAGACCCGTGTTTGCGGCAGACGGCAGCGTGACTGCGGGCAATTCTTCCCAGACCACGGACGGTGCCGCGGCTACGGTGATTATGAGCGAAGCCAAAGTCAAGGAATTGGGAGTCAAACCGGTAGCCAAGCTGAAATACTACACGACCGTAGGCTGTCAGCCGGATGAAATGGGCGTGGGCCCGAGATATGCCATTCCCAAGCTTTTGGATATTGCCGGGATGAAATTGGCTGATATCGGACTGTTCGAGATCAACGAGGCTTTTGCATCTCAGGCGATTTACTGCGTCAGAGAACTGGGCATTGACATGAGCAAAGTCAATATTCACGGCGGGGCAATTGCGCTGGGACATCCTCTGGGCTGCACCGGAGCCAAACTCTGCGCCACTCTTCTGGCAAATATGAGAGAACGAGGGGTGAAATACGGCGTGGAATCCATGTGTATCGGCGGGGGCATGGGAGCGGCGGCGTTGTTTGAGTTGTGTGATTAAGAACGAATTCAGTGGCGGGCGATAGCCCGTCCACTGCAATGTTCGGTCAGGCTTTTTATCATGACTTACGATTTGAAAATATATCAGGCAGCATATTTCAGAATTTCCAGTTCTGCCTCGCTGTCAACCCGTTCAAGAATTCCTTCCACACTTTCCATTACAAAATCATCCAGCAGATATTCACGGCAGTTTATACATTGTGATACCGGCAGACCTTTCAGAATCACAATCGTTGTCTGATTCATTTTGAAAGGCAGATCGGTAATCATATTTTCCATCTTTGACCCGCATACATGACATTTCATTGCTGTCATCTCCTTGTTTTCAAATCATCTTTCCATTGGTCAGAATCCGGAATATATGCTGTTATCACACGCACATCTCCGCCTTCGGCATCGGCTGCGAACAACACATGAAAAACAGTATTACGATATCGGGAATAAACCAGATAGCTCGGAAAATATCTGTCATCCGGATATTCTTCGATAATTTCATATTCGGAAACAGACGAAACAATCGCTTCCCGTAAAATTCCTCTGTTTTTCAGACGCATATTGACATGATATGTCCATTGTATTTTCCGCTGACAGACACATTGCCGGATAAATTCCAGAGGATTATCGGGAATTATTCTTTCACCCACATCTTTCCTTTTCTGATAAAGCCTGACATCAATCCATCGGCTTTTAATTTGCAATTTTCATTCTTCATACACCGGAATATTATGACTGTTTTCAGTTATGACACATTTATGAACGCTTATCCGCCCGACTGAAAACGGCGAACCCCGACATCATTGAACAGTTTTTCAGTATCACGGCAGGAAAATGATCTGATCATATACTCTGTATCACGCTACCGGACAATTTTTCAGACCGTTCTGCTGAAACGGAGAAGAAACGGCTTACAAAGCCGTTTTACAGTAAAACGATTTTGCAAATCGTTTCTGTTTCAGCCTGAATAAAATCAGAATGTTATGATTTTTTGTCCGGTAGTCTGGCTCTGTATATTACGGGAGAGGTAATATGTCAAGCATAATATTATTTTGCAGAGAACGAGGGGTGAAATACGGCGTGGAATCCATGTGCATCGGCGGGGGCATGGGCGCGGCGGACTTGTTTGAGTTGTGTGAATAACAAAAAATTCAGCGGCGGGGCGATAGCCCCGTCCGCTTAATTGCGTGGTTAGACTTTTCTTTCTTCGTTCCCCTTCATAATTCTACTCCTCAATAATTCCCGCAGGATCAATTTTTACAACTTCAATTAGAGGAGCTAATGTACGCTCAGAGTTGAAAAATTTTTCTGATAGATTACCGATCCAATATGGCGCAGAATTTTCTTTCCCAGATGATGTTTGTGTACCATGACCATAATCTACATTAACATTCCCATCTTCAGTAAAATCTACCGTATGCACATATTCATGGACAATGGTATTTACCACATTCCCTACACTTCTCCAGAGTTTTTTTGAATTGTAAAATAAAGTATTAGGGTAGTGCGGGTCAGTATAGGCATTCGTATTTTTGTGTTTCCAAAATGGTGGAGTATATAACTTTACCTCTACTATATTTTTTTTATTTTTCATAAATTGAGCTACTTGTTTCGGGGTGTATTTTGTATAATCAAACTTACTATGAGACTCTATCTCAGCCCAGAACTTATCGTTTTCAAATAAGTCATTTACAAAATCGACAGCGTCTATAAGTTTGTGGTTTTTTCCATTGTATTTAACTTTCATTTTTTCCCTTTCATTCGTGATAAATAGAGTGAACCTATCCCAAAAATCATTATATAAGGAGGTTTACCCGGAAGAGGCAGACAGCGACTATGATAAAGCCCTTCCAATATTTGTTCCGGCGTTCCCGTCGGACGGACAATCTTCTGTACTTTCGCTGGAACCGGGCAAAAGTCCTTTCGATCTTCCACCGGTCAGCAGGTCTGGCCGGCGGTCTGCCTATGGGAGGTTTCCGACCGGGCCATGTGCGGCGGTCTGTCATCGGAGTAATCCCCCGTTTTCTGAGATCGTCTCTCAGTTTGCGGGAATCATAACCCTTGTCCGCCTGGAGCGACCCGGGCAGTTTTTTGGGTCTGCCGGGTTTGCCGGTCAGGACTTTCGCCTGCTCTATGAGCGGTCCGATCTGCGCCCTTTCGCCTTCGGCCGCTCCTGTGGAAATGACGGAGAGAGGATTTCCGTTGTTGTCAACCAGGGCATGGACGGTGACTCCTTTGCCCTTGAATCCGTACTCCGCATCATCTCCGCCCCCTTTGCCGGCGACAAAAGAGCCGTCAGCAGAGCTTCGTTCCCGGTCAGTCAGACCGAGATCATAGGCTTTGCCGGTCAGACGGGCTTTGATATTTTCCCATGTTCCGTCAGATTCCCATATCCCGAGCTGCCGATGGGATGCCGAACGGCTTCCGAACCCATTTTCTTCGGGTACATCAGCCCGTCTCGCACCCGTGATGAGAACCCATATGATCGTGTTGAGGATATCTCTGAAAGGTGCATGGGGACGTCCTCTTCCGGGTTTCGCAGGGACAGCGGGAAGAAGGGGTTCGATGATTGCCCATACGGCATCTGTCAAACCACAAAATTTGCCTGGCATAGTTCTTTCCTCCTTGCCCGACACTATACAATATGCTAAAAACATTGTAAATAGATTTTTGGGATAGGTTCAGTGGTTGCTACAAAATCGGATGCTATACAGAACGCAAAGTTCATGCCAAATTAAGTTTCAAATTCGGCGCAGCCCGTTCCGCTGTTCCGTTTAATCTCTCATAAAGCCGGGAGTCTGTCAATACCGTAACGGGAGTATTTCGGCGGTAG